>JACMNA010000007.1 GCA_014378765.1 Bdellovibrio sp.
ATAATATCTGATTTCCGCGGCGTTATTTTAGATAAATATATAACTTGTGACAAAAGTTTCGTTGCAAATGATCGCTCTAGAGCTTTAGTAAATGCAGATTCAGGACTTGAATTGGGTAAATTCGTTGATACGGAAACCCGAATTTACACTTCTGTTAGATTACCCGATGATGCTGACGGATCAGTACCCGCGGCACCAGCACCGAAAGCCGACTAACTATTCGCATTTAATATTACAAAACTTTTAATTATTTCATTTCAGTAACGATGTTTACGTCTTTATCTAAATGCTGGTTAAGGCTTAAATAACCAGCGTTTCAAAAACCCATGCGGCTGAGTTTTCAGCACTCAAACAGATGAGCTAAAACTCTAGTTTTTTCAGAACATTTCACTTTTTTACGGATTTTTTATACTGAAAAGCATGGGGTCAGGTTATCTGTAACTATCGACGCATCATATTAGAACAGGTGCTAAAGTCGATGACTTTGAAGAAAAAGTCTATTTTCAGAGGGAGTTATCAACCGAATCCCCAGGTTTTTCCACAATTCACAGGCTTTTCCAGGGCCAAAAAGTCCCCGCGGGGCAGATTTCACTTTCCATGGAAAGTCAGAATAGGCGAGTTAATTTTTAAGCATTAAATTTTTTGTTAGAATTGCTGACGGGAAATAACTGAAGGTTCAATTGATAAACTCTTTCGCCTTTGGCATTCATGCGAGCGATCGAATTGTCCTTGTGCAGAGACTTTCGAAGTTGGCGCAATTTGAATTTGAGCTCTTCGAATTCTTTTTCGGTCATGGCCAAGGTTAATGACCCGAATTCGCGCTCAGCGGGGGCGTCCTGATACAAAGATTCTAAGCCTAAGTACATAAGCTGCATTTGCAGTTTTCGAACTAAGGCTGACGGTATTTCTTCGGGCGCATCTGTTAGTTGGCCTTTTTTAATTTCACCCGTGGCTTCATCGCGCACGAGCTCGCCTGATTTAATCAAAGATTCAAGGGCGTGGTTGATTTCAGTTTCAGAGGCTTTGCCGCGAAGTAGCTCTTTGAGTTGCGGAATTTTAAAGTTAACACCGGCTTGGTCGACCATGGCAAAAATAATCCAGCCAATCCAGTTCGGAACTTTTTCGAAAACTTTTCGGTCAAGTTCGCCTAATTTTAATTTTTGTTCGACGCGGTATTCAGATAATTTTTTTAGACCATAATTGCGATCAGCGGGATCTTCCGCTTGATTGAAAGAAACTAAAAGTCTAAATTCTTCACCTTGCGCTTTATTCAGCCCGCACGCTTTGCCGAATTTTGAAATCATGTCGTTTGATAAATTTCTTTTACCTTCGATGATCATTTTCAGATAATTAGGCGATTTAATATCAGCGGCGGCCGAGAAAATGGCGTATGAGTAAGGGCGAATTGAAGCGCGCGTTTGCGACTTTTTAGCGTGGTAAAAATCAGCTAAATACAGTCGGTAATCCATATAGTCTGACAGATCCGGCAATAGCGTTGAAGTGGTTGAATTGCCTAGCTTTTGGCTTAACAGTTCTGTCGAATTTTCCATGATTACCCCTTAAGAAAAAGCCTCTGGTTTTTTGTCTCATGAGGTACTCACTTAGACAACAACTACCTGAAGACTTAACGATGCATCGTTATTGCCGTGCTTTAATGAACCCACAAGCCGTGAAGAGCAAGCCCTATGCCCCATCATGCAAACGAAAAAAGGGCCAAGCTGGCCCTTAAAAGAAGTAAAACATAATTTTCTGCCTGAGATTTAAGACGAAACGCTTCGGTTCAAATCAAGAACTAAAACTTTTTTAACTTATCTTCAAACTGGCGAATTTTTGAAAGAGATAAAGTTTCTTTTTGCACCCGCGCGGCCACCAACCAAATTGAGGCGCCAGCAAAAGAAAAGTTAAGCTTAATGGCGCCCGCACCATTATTTTTAATTAACTTCACGTTCGAAACCGCTTTACTTAAATTTTGCGAGTATTTGCTAGCTTGCGAAGACAAATCAAAGTTAGCGCTCAAATCACTTAATCTTGCAACGTTGGCTTGCACGTCTGATTTTTCACCACTGACTACAAGTGGAATACTTAATCCGATCATTTCACGATCGTTCGTCGTTAGTAAGGCCCCCATGCCGGCGCGACCATTCACAACTTCAAACGAAGCCAATTGCAAAGTATCAAAAGTTTGCGGAGCTGTTTCTGAGTTGGCCGAATTAATAACGTAATTCAACCATTTGCTAAAACCCGGGTTACTTTGAACATGATCTTCATACTGAAAATGCATATCAGCTAACGAGTTTCTAAAAATAATTCGCGCGTAGCCGCCGGCAAATTTCACTTTAGCGTAAGCGCTTTCACAACCACCATCAGCGTCTAAACATTTAATGAATCCACCTTGAAAAGCCATGGCGCCCGTTGTTCCGGATTTTGACAATGCTAAATTCATCATGTCGCCGGCGCTGGTGGCGCTGAGGCGATATGTTTTCACGGCGCCGAATTCGTTAAAGTTTAAGTTAATTGCTATTTCGCCTGATGAACTTTTGCGCGACAATTTCGCGGTAACAATGGCTTTCGCCAAATTCACGTTCATCACTTGCTGCTCTTTAGAAACTTTCGTCGCGTACGATTTGAATTCTTCTAAAATTCCATCGCGGCCCGAACCCGTGTAGAATAAGTCTTGAGATTTTCCACCTGTCTTGATGGCCGTTTGATTCGTAAAATTAACTTCATAAGCGCGCCTTTCGTTTTGCACCGGGCGTAAGGGTGGATTTAAAACGCTTGAATCTTCACCCTCTGATTGGTGCGGCGAAGACGGTAGTGGTGGTAAAATTTCGGTTTCTTCACTTTCGGTTACTGGAGAATTATTTACTGTCGATTCAGCTGCGTTTGGAATTAAATCGTTAGGGCCATCCATTTCTTCATCATCAATGTTGTCGAATGGTTCGGTTGATCGAGTGTGGCCTTTTGCCGGAGGCGCTGTCGTGGGCGTAGGTGGCTTAGTTGGTACGGGCGTCGCCGTTGGTGGCTTCTTCGCTGGGGTTTTTTCTGGCGTTGAAACTGGCTCGGCCGTTGGTGCTACCGTTGCGTTTGGCGGAGTTTTTAGATCTTTACTTTTTCCACAGCTCGTTAACGCCAGCAGTAGACCCGCCGTGATTAACAATGATTTATTAAAACCGTGATTCAATTTCATAAACGTCTCCCCCGATAATTTTTTGTTCCGTACTATTAGTAAGCAATGCTAAGACCAGAAAAATCAGGGGTTTACGGTGGTTAAAGTCGCTTTAACGACAGTACAGATAAAGCTCGCAGAAAATTTTTCATTGTTGTAAAGTCCGTAATCTATGAATCAAACCACAAACTTCTACAACTTAGACCCCAATGTAATTCTGGGCACCGCCGAAAAAAACGGGTTTGCCACCACGGGCGAGTTGATTCAACTGAACTCTTACGAAAATCGCGTGTTCGAAATCAAATTAGAAAATAGAAATTCGCTAATAGCTAAGTACTATCGACCCGGCCGCTGGAGCCAAGCGACTATTTTAGATGAACACAAATTCACGCACGAGCTTTTAAAAGAATCCATCGAAGTGGCCGCTCCCATCGAGCTTAAAAATAAATCAACGCTTGATGTGGTCGACGGAATCAACTACGCCTTTTTTGAAAAAGTTCGCGGCCGCATGGTGCAAGAACTTACGCCCGACAACTTTAAAAAATTAGGCCGCTGGTTAGCCCGACTTCACAACGTCGGCGCCTTGAACGAAGCCCCCCACCGCGGCTTTCTTGGCCCCGCCGCCGATCACAAGTGGGCGCAGCTTGAAACGATGATGCCCGGCGTATCGCCCGAGGTCAGCCGCCGTTACGAAGACGCCGCCGTCAGAATATTCAGCGAACTTGACGAACGTTTACCAGACTTCGATTTCATTCGCCTGCACGGTGATCTTCACCGCGGAAATATTTTAGAAGATTCTCATTCAGAATTCGTAATGGTCGATTTCGACGACATGATCAACGGCCCCGCCGTACAAGATTTTTGGATGCTAATGCCTTCAAGTGATTTAAGCGAAAGCCCCGAATTTGAAATTTTAATTGATGCTTATTCTGAATTACGCGAATTTCCGCACGAGCAGCTTGAATTAATTCCGCTGTTACGAGGTTACCGCATTATTACTTACGCAATGTGGATTATGAATCGGTGGAGTGACCCCAGTTTCAAGCGACTTTTTCCAGACTATGGAAATTATAGTTACTGGGTCGAAGAAACTGAGAATTTAGAAAAAATTATTTACTTGCTGTAGCGGCTTTATCGGCCGTTGAACTACGGTAAGCTTTTAGGCGTGGTGAATTTTTTGTTGTTGTTAAATCTTCCCAAAGTTCTGAAAAGAAACCTGGTTTTGATTCTTCAACTTTTTTACTTGCGGCCTCGGCCACAATACGTTCGCTATTTGCTTTTTCACGTGCGTCTTGTTCAGCAATACCGGCATGGAAAGATCTCCACCAGCCTGCGATAACTTGACCCGGATGCTTCAATGATGAGTCAGCAACGGCCTCTGAATTTTCAACAACCGTTTTTTGAGCGAGAGCTTTTGTTTCAACATTAGGAGCTTTTGCAACGGTCGAATTTGCTGCAGGCGCTACAGATGCTGCTGGGGTTTGTACGACAGAATTTCGAGCCGTTACCGTTGCAGCAGCGGGAGCCGCTGGTGGAGCAGCCGCCTCAACAACTGGAGTCGCTACCGTTGCGACCTTTGGAGCGGCAACTTCGACCTTGGCAACGAGAGCTACCTTCGGAGCATCTGCCTTTGGAGCAGTTTTTCCAACTGTTTGATTTTTTTCTGCTAATAATCTTGCTTCTTCAGCTTCGTTTTCACGACGAACTTGAGCGGCGGCTTCGTCTGCATCTTTTGCTGATGTTTGATTTCTCATTGATACCGCCGTGCTAGGCGCCGCTGTAGTTGGAGTTGGTGCAGCTGGTGTTGTCACTGAAGTAGTCGCGCTTCCGCCAGAGGTTTGGCTGGTTGTTTCGACGCGAGTTTTTTCTAATTCAGTCGTTGCTTGAGTAACTGCTTCTTTTGCTTTTGTAACTGCTGTGGCAGTTGCTTTTTTCGCCGCGTCGTCTTTACCAACAGCCGCTGTTTTTGCATCTTGCTCAGACTTAGCTAAAGATGCTTTGGCCGCAGTTAACTTTTCTTGAGCTAGTTCAAGTTTTGATTTAACAGTTGGAACTACGTCATTGCCTTGGTCATTACCTTGGTCTTGACCTTCAACTTCACCAGTTGATGCAGAGCTGTCTACTTTTGATTTCAACGTTGATTTCGTCTCTTGGAACAAAAGTCCAAACGCTTTTCTGATTTCATCCTTAATAGTTGTTTGGTTTGCTGATAAATCAGCTACCAATGATTCTTTGCCTACGGCTAAGTAACATGTAAATCCAGAAATTTTACTGTCTTCGATTGATTTAAAGCTGTATTCTACTGTTCTTTTTTTATCAACTTGGCTTGGTCCAACCGGCAAAATACTAATTTTTGAATTTTCAGAAAGCTTATCGCCAGCACTCGTTAATGCACACGCTGTTTCTTTAACTTTAGCGGCTTCAAACTCTGCTTTCGATACTAATTTTCCACCAACAACATAAACATTTGTTGAATTCAGTACATCACCTAAATCATTTGATATTAAAAATTCAGAAACTTTTTTCTCATCAGCTTTTTTTGCTTCTTCGGCTTTTGCTTCTGATGCTTTGGCTACTTTTAATAACTCATTAGTTGTGTTAGTTGCTTTTTCAACTTTAGCGCCAATGTCGGTGTAGAATTTTTTAAAATTTTCGAAAACAACTGCTTTTGAAGCATCTTTTTCGTCTTTAGCCGCGCATTGTTTTATGGTGCCTTTAGACATATTAGCGATGGCGCCATCAACTTTTTTAACTAAAACGGCGGCCGCATCTGCTTCTTTAGTTAATTCTTTTTTATCATCGTCAGATAAAACTTTCTTTTTATCATCGTTAGCTTTTAACTTGTTATCTAACGCTGCAAGCGCATTCGCTGCATTCGTATGATTCGTTAGAAAGTCTGCATCGCAAGTGGTGGTTAACTTGGTGTCAATCGCAGTTGGGCCGGCAGGAGCTACATCAGCTTTTACTGGACGCTTCGGACCTGGTCCGCAGTTAGCCACCATAAAAGAAGTGGCCAAGATTCCGCATAAAAGTGTTTTCGATAATGAGTTTTTCATAAAAAGAGTCTCCTTCAGACCAATACACTCCAAAAAGAAGGCCAGTAACGTTTTGAGACGTTTGATAGCGTCTGAATCGTTTTAATTGAATATTGGCAGCCACCGTCTCAAAACCAGACAGAGGCGCGTTTAAAAAATGTCTATTTTTTTGATACCCCCGTGACTAATTTTGTTCGGTTCTGAGGCTTGTTTTGGGGGCGTTTTCATTGGCGCATAAGAGCTTTTAGGTATTTTACATGACGAGAGGTGTTAACCACTGCTTGCGGGGCTTGGTTCAGATAAACCCAGTAGTGCTAGGTCCCATACGATTGACTCGTTACTGAATCCGCTAGGTCCGGAAGGAAGCAACGGCGTTTAACGAGCTTTGCGATATGGGGTGCCTAGCACTTTTTTTCTGACTAAGATTACAAAACACAACCAAGGAAATTTTTTGTCTTATCAAGTTCTGGCCCGCAAATACCGTTCGCAATCTTTCGACGAAATGATCGGGCAGAATCATATTACGCAAACTTTAACGAACTCGCTTAAAAATAATCGCCTTCCGCACGCGCTTTTATTTACGGGCCTGCGCGGAACCGGTAAAACTTCATCGGCGCGTATTTTAGCAAAAGCGCTTCGTTGCGAAAAGCCGGTGAACTTCACGCCGTGTAATAAGTGTCAAAGCTGTATCGAGATTTCTACAGGCCGCGCGATTGACGTGATCGAGATTGATGGGGCTTCAAATAACGGCGTCGACGCCATTCGTGATTTGCGTGATAACGTTATGTTTATGCCTTCTTCAGGCAAGTACAAAATTTTTATTATCGATGAAGTTCATATGTTATCGACCAGTGCATTCAATGCGCTTTTAAAAACTTTAGAAGAGCCACCCGCGCACGTTATTTTTATTCTAGCTACGACCGAAGTTCATAAAATTCCGCAAACTATTCTTTCACGCTGTCAGCGCTTCGATTTTCGCCGTATTCCGTTAAAGCAAATTGCTGATTATTTAAAAAAACTTTGTGACCTTGAAAAAATCGAAGCCGACAAGTCTGCGCTTTGGCTGATTGCCCGTCAGGGTGACGGTTCGATGCGTGACTCGTTAAGTTTATTAGATCAGGCGATTAGTTTTACGAATGGTCACTTAAGCGAACAAATGGTTAGCCAAGTTTTGGGGCTTACCGAACGCGCCTTGGTGTTTGAAGTTTTTGATTGTTTGCTGCAGCGAAAGTCTGCCGAAATGGTGACTTGTTTAGAAAAATTAAGTCAATCGGGGCAAAACCCAAATTTATTTTTAGAAGATTTATCAAAAATGCTTCGTCATAGCCTTATTTTAAAAACCGATTCATCGGCCGTTGGCATGATTGATTTACCCGAAGATGAGATTACTTTACTGGCCTCTAAAATTTCCGATGTTAGTGATAGCGATTTGCATTTACTGTTCGATATGATGATGAAGGCACTGCAAGATTTGCATCGCGCGGCCGACGCTCAAATTGTGTTCGAGATTGCGCTGTTGCGCATGAGCCAAGCACCCCAAATTCAAGATTTAAAGTCGCTATTGGCAGGCGAAAACTTGCCCGCCCCACCCGCCCCAAAGCGCGTTGAGGAGTTGCAGGCCGCTCCGTTGGCGGCGGCGATTGCGGCTCCTCTACAGAAAGCCGTTCAACCTGAAACGAAATCGGCAGTGGCAAGTAAGCCCGTTGATATCGATGCCGATCGTTGGCTGGCGTTTGTCGAAAAATTGAAATCAACCGAAGCTTTTTTTGCGGCGAAGATTGAAAATTTGATTTTTGTTGGCTGTAAAGATTTAAAAATCAGTTTGCAGCCGCCAATGAATTTGGCTTTTTTGGCCGAGCAATTGAAGAACACTGAAATGCGCCAAAAAATGCAAGGATTGATTGATTCAGAGTTCGGGCAGGGATACAATTTCGAGGTGCTTAAAGGTAGTGCTGATGCCCTTGGTGATACTCCGCAAAAACTGGCGACAAAAAAGCAAGTCATCGCGGATGAAAAAATGAAAGAGCAGTGGCAGTTAGATCCGCGAGTGCAAAAAGCAAAAGAGATTTTTAAAGGTGAAGTTAAAATTATGAAAAAGGAGTCCTAAATGAAGGGCATGGCAGGCGGAATGGCGGGCTTGATGAAACAAGCAAACCAGATGCAAATGAAAATGAAAAAGCTTCAAGAAGAATTAGCAACGCGTGAATTTGCTGGAACATCTGGTGGCGGCGCCGTTACCGCAAAAGTAAATGGCGACAACAAAGTTCTTTCTTTAGTTATTAATCCTGAAGTTGTTAAATCAGATGATATAGAAATGCTACAAGATCTAGTGACGTCAGCGGTTAACGACGCCCTTAAAGTAGCGAAAGAAACTTCAAGCCAAGAGATGTCAAAAATCACTGGCGGAATTAACTTGCCAGGATTCTAACTTGTTACACATCCCCGCCCTTGAAAAATTAGTTCACGAACTCAGTCGGTTACCCGGCATTGGCCCGAAAACGGCGCAACGGTTAGCTTATTTTATTCTGAAATCAAAAGAATCTTACTCGACGCAATTGTCTGAGGCCATTCAACGCGTGCAAACTGAAGTTCACACGTGCACCGAGTGCTTTAATTACACCGACCGCGTCGTTTGTAAGTACTGCGAAGATAATTACCGCACGGATGATTTACTTTGTGTGGTAGAAGAGCCTTCGGATATCGAACGCATTGAATCGTCAGGTGCGTTTCGCGGACGTTACCACGCGCTGCACGGAGCGATTTCGCCTTTAGAAGGCATTACCGCTAAAGATTTAAAAATTCCTGAGCTGATGACCAAAATTGATGAAGGTGTAAAAGGCCTTCGACCACAAGTGAAAGAAATTATTTTTGCGTTTGATGCGGACCTTGAGGGTGATACCACTGCTTTGTATTTAACAAAAGTTTTACAAGGCAAGAGCCTTAAAATTTCACGTATTGCCCACGGAATTCCGATGGGTTCTGATATTGATTTCATCGACGACCGCACCATGGGTCGCGCGCTTGAGAATCGAGTTCAACTTTAATGTCATTTATTAATCACAACGCGAAAGAGATTCACTGTAAGATCGTCTACTACGGGGCCTCACTGGGCGGTAAGACGACGAACATTCAGTGGGTCTATCAAACTCTTGCCCAAGATCAAAAGTCAAAGCTAGTGGCCCTTAACACTGAAATTGAACGAACTTTGTTTTTCGATTTTCTGCCGCTTGAAGTAGGTGAAATTCGTGGGTTTAATACTCGCTTTCACCTTTACACCGTTCCGGGCCAAGTCATTTACGATGCGTCTCGCAAGCTGATTCTTAAGGGCTTAGACGGCGTCGTGTTTGTGGTTGATTCACAAGTGGATCGTTTAGAAGAAAATATCGCTTCGATGAAAAACTTAGAAAAGAACCTCGAGCAGCAGGGTTATAACATTCGCGAAATTCCCTTAGTTATTCAGTACAATAAGCGTGATTTACCAAACGCAATGCCGATTAGTGAGTTACGGCGCCACCTTAATTTTTACAATGCTCCTGAAGTTGAAGCTTCCGCTTTTGAAGGTAAAGGTGTATTAGATAGTTTTAAATTGGTCTCTAAAAACGTCATCCAAATTCTTAAGGGTGGATCGGCAGTCTAAAATGTCTTTTGATTTAGTTTCTGATATTCAACGGCTGAAGCGCGATAAAGATGTTTGCATCTTAGCGCATTTCTATGAAGACGGTGCTATTCAAGATATCGCTGATTATGTTGGAGATAGTTTTTTCTTAGCTAAAATGGGCCAGCAAGTTGCTAATAAGAATATTTTGCTAGCCGGCGTGGTTTTCATGGCCGAAAGCGTGAAAATTCTGAATCCTTCTAAAACGGTTTTAGTGCCTGATATGGCGGCTGGCTGTTCGCTCGTGAATGGCGCGCCTTTCAATCGTTACTTAGACTGGCGACAGCAGCACCCTGACGCCATTTGCGTAACCTATATTAACTCGAGCGCCGAAGTTAAATCGATTTCGGATGTCATCATCACTTCAAGCAATGCCGCGGAGATTGTTGATAGTATTCCAAAAGACCGTCGCATTTTATTTGGGCCCGATCAGCATTTGGGCCGCTGGTTAAGTAAAAAATTGAATCGCGAAATGATTCTTTGGCCCGGGGCTTGTGAAGTTCACGTGCTATTTAATGCGAAACGTTTATTTGCCTTAATAGAAAAGCATCCTGATGCAGTCGTGATCGCGCACCCTGAGTGCGATGAAAGTGTTCTTCAGTATGCGCACGTGGTTGGCTCGACATCTCGATTGCTTCAAGAAGTTGAAAAAAACCCAGCCAAGAAATTTATTGTCGCCACCGAAACTGGTATTTTTCACCAGATGAAAAAGCTGCGACCCGATGTTGAGTTGATTCAAGCACCTGTCACCGACGAGGCCTGTGCTTGTAACGACTGTCCGTACATGAAAATGAATACGCTGCAAAAAATTAAGAATGCCCTTGAAACTTTTAAGCCCGATATCAAGTTAGAAGAATCTCTTCGCTTAAAGGCTCACACTTCGCTAGATCGTATGATGAAAATCACTTCCGGTGAAAAAGTCACCTGGCCCGAAAGTTTTTCGGTATGATTCTGCTTGATGGCAAGCTGCAAGGCATGCACGAGCTGGTCGACCCAACTTTACAAATCGTCGTTAGCGAAAACTGGAATTCAACCATCCGCGATTACCGCGCGCTGATTCGCCATCACTTAGGCGACAACTATGCTCCCCACTTCACCCGCGAACAGTGGGCCCAGCTTTATGATTTGAATTGGGTACCCGATGCGATGAAAGGTTTCTTTTCTATTTCGCATAATCAAACCATCGGTGGATTCTCTTATTCAGAAATAAAACATGGGTTCGACGTCGAACAACGTAAAAGAATATCGACCGCCATCTTGAAACGAACTTCAAACGACAGCGAATATCAAAAGGCTCCGGTTCCTGAGTTTCTTTGGGTCGCGAAAGAATCTGCGTTTAAAGCCTTAAATGGCGCAGGCGGCACGTTGCTTCTACCCGATTTAATATGCGTTGATTGGCATTCTCATTATGAGAAAGACATTTGGAGCTTTCGGATCAATTCTGAAAAGACTTTAGACTTTCGTCATAACAAAGGCTTTATTTTTTCTGAAAACGACATTCTCTACAGTATTTATTATCAATAGCGCTTTAGCATATAAACTTTAGTCCAGCCTCACCCGATGAGTTAGTACTGGAGATTATATGACAGCTCAAAGAAAATACCGCGCAGCTCCCCGAAAAGATGTTCAACCACTTACCTTAGATGGATTTTCATCGCTTGAAAGTTTGCAGAAACTTGCGAAGTCCGGCGAAGTCGTTGAAGCTTCTTCCACCGGAATACTACTAAAATTTAAACGTGATGATTTCGTTGATAAGACCCTGCGCTCAAACTTATCGATCGATCAACTGGTTGGTCAGAGTGTTTATTTCAATATTCACGAAATGAACTTAGAAATTTCGGGCAAAGTCGCCCGCACGAAATTCTTAGGTAAAAAAGAAGGCTACTTGGTAGCAGTTGATTACAGCGCAGACGCGCCGGAGTACTGGCGCGAATGCTTGATGGACTTGTTGCCGGCTGGTTAGTTACTTCGAAGTGCCGGGCTCAGTGGCGCTTCGTTTTGTTTTGTCTAAATTAATGTCTTTGCCTTTTACTTTTGTACAACTCGAACTTGGCTTGCTTTCATCGTCTGAGCAGCAAGACTCTTCTGCTCGTGAGCGCGCTGTCTCTGCTTTTGAAATCATATTTTGCGCCTCACTGTAAGCCGCCGTTTCATTAAAATCAGATTTCGTTTTTGCACTTTGGATATCGGCCAGCAGCTTAGCTGACTGTTGCTTAGAAAGTGCGATCTTTTCTTCTGTCGACTTTTTAAAATTTAGAATCTTATTACTAAGAAGTGCAAGCTCATCTAATTTTTTATCGTTTGAAACCTTAGCATCACCTTCAAGTCCTTTTCTAGCTTCTTCAATCTGAGTATTTTGCTCGGCCGCCATCTTGGCTTCGTCTGCAATATAACTTTTTTGCTCTTCAATTCTGGTAGTTATACTTTGAATTGTCTGGCTATGACTCAAATTTGCGTTAGCGACTTGCGTGTCGGCTTTTTCAAAACATGTTTTTTTAGTCAGCAGCAATAACTTATTCAAATCCGCAGTACCCGCTACTCCACTATACTGGCCCGCAAGATTCTTCAATTGTTGTTTTTGCTCTGGAGTCATTCCGTCCGTATCACCCATTTTCGCTTTTATAATAGAACCTTTAAGCTGATCAAATTCACTCTTACACTGCATTGTTATTTTTTCTTTAGAAAATTGCAGCATGGCCTGTTGATATGCCAAGTTTTCTTTGGCAAGTGCTTGCTGTTCTTTTTGAATCACAATTCCGTACATTCGAATTCGTTTCGCCGATTCTAAAGTAGCTGTTCTGATGTCTTTGACTTTCTGGCGCTCGGTCTCTTCCCGTTTCAATCTATCTTCTTCTGCCTTATTTCTTATTTTTAATTCTTCTTCTTTAATATCATCTAATTTTTCGCGTTGCTTTTTTAGTAACTCAGCCTGGTCATCGGCTTCTTTCTTAACTTCTTTTTTGCGCTTCTCATCGGCGGCACGTTGATCTTTCGGGTCTGGTTCATTCTTTATACAACGAACGCCATCAGAACTTTTAGCAACTTTGGAAGAAAGATCTAAGCCAGTTTGATTTCGAAACATATTTAAAGCGAAGTCGGTCATCATCTGAACATCATTACCAGACGATTCAGGGGTACCTTTGCTATATAAGCCTTCCATTTTTGCCGCACAGTTAACGGCTTTTTTTGCACAAGCTTTACTAAAGTCTTTTTCTCCGTCGGCGTAAGCGCTTTCGAAGGCTCGACAGGCGTTGTTACTGCCACCAATAGCTTCGTCGTACTCTTTGATTGCGGTACGGCATTCGGCTTTTAAGTCTTTTCGTGATTCTAAACTACTGCATTTCGCTTCGCATGAATTTTTCTTTTTTTCTAAACATTGTACATCATCGTATAATGATGTTGGATTTTTAACCTTGTTTGATTTAACTTCTGAGTCACAAAGGGTTGTAAAATCAGTCTCTGCACAATCTGCCTTACATTGTTCTTGTGTCTTTTCTTTCGAGCTCTCAGCCCCAAGCGCCGCATGACCCAACACCAAAAACCCGACAAGTGTAAAAAGTTTGATGAGTGAAAGTGTATTCATTGATTCTCCCCCGATACTTAATAAGTAAAGCAATACGAAGACCAAAATTGGCTTGTGCCTATGTAAGTATTTTACGTTGTAAATTGAGACATGTCTTTAAATGCGAATGGTTGTTAGCCATTCGCTAGACGATAGACTGTCTTTTTTATTTATTTGGTGGAGCTTGTACGACGATTACTGGGGCTGGGCGATTTATTTTAGCTAGTTGGCGCACGATTAAGAATAGTACGAAACCTACTATGATAAAATCGATGATGTTTTGGATGAAAGCTCCGTAGGCTAATACTCCGGCGTTGGCTTTTCTGGCTTCTTCTAGGGTTGCGTAGTGCTGGCCGTTCAAGGCGATGAATTGGCCGGCGACGTTGACGCCGTTCATGGCTAGACCCGCGATGGGCATGATGATGTCGTTAACTAATGAAGTGATGATTTTTCCGAAGGCCGCGGCGATGATAACTCCAATCGCTAGGTCCATGATGTTTCCTTGCGAAATGAATTTCTTAAAATCTTGTAACATGACGGCTCCTTAAGTGAACGTTTTTAGTAATTGCACAGTTTGATGATTATTTTAGAGTGAGATTCTAGCAAGACTTATCCTTTAGTCCTAATGCTACGCACTAATTATTGTGAATCCCAGCCGTTGGCCTAACTTGTTTCGATGACTTCAATGGTGCCCGGTGAAAATTCTGATCTTTATATCAATGGATCACAGGTGCATGTCCAGACTGAAGACTGGGGACTTGAGCAAAAAGTTTTGATGAGCCGGGTTTTTAAAAATGGCAGCGTCTTTAAAACTTTTAAGCTGGGTTATGAAAAAATTGCGATGGTTGAATCTGAAAAAATTCGTCGCGATGCTTTGGTGCGCTTTCATCAGACGATCATTGATTGGTCGTATCAGCAAATCTAGCCTACTGCTTTTACTAAAAATTGCACAAAATAAAGTGTGATCGAATTAAAACACATTTATAAAACGTATGGAGCCGATCGCCATTCATTGCGTGATTTGAGCTTTCAAATTAAACAGGGCGAATTCGTATTTTTAGTGGGGCCCAGCGGAGCAGGTAAAACAACGTTGTTTAAATTGATTTCGGCGTACGAACCAATGAGCTCGGGCGATATTTTGGTGTCGGGTCACAATCTAAAGACCTTACGCCCGGGCCAAGTTCCTTTTTTTCGGCGAAAGATTGGTTTTGTTTTTCAAAATTATAAATTACTTAAAAATAAAACGGTTTTTGAAAATGTCGAACTGCCGCTGGTGATTCTTGATGAAGACGCCGATGTGCGGAAAGAAAAAGTGCATGCGTTGCTGGCGCGTATCGGTTTGTCGGATTATGCCGATCAGTATCCAGATTTTTTATCTGGTGGCGAGCAACAACGTGTGGCAATTGCTCGCGCGTTGGTGCATGAACCTGAATTAATTATTGCAGATGAGCCGACCGGAAATCTAGATCCGGTGCTTAGTGACTCAATTATGAAACTTTTTTTTGAATTCTCTAAAACGGGAACCACTTTTTTAGTGGCTACCCATGATCATCGGCTGCTGCAGCCGGGGCGTGGCCGGGTTCTAAGCTTAGAGCGTGGGGCGTTGGTTGAGGACCGCTGGTTATGAAGTGGACCACGCTAAAAATCTCGTTGTTATTTATTATTTCTTTATCTCAGCTTATTGTTTTGGCCGGATATCTTTCGTATAAAAATCTTAATTCTATTTTAGGCTCGTGGAACAATTCGGCGCACTTAAGCCTTTATTTAGATACTGACATTTTAGATGCCGAACGCTCGGCCATCGAGATAAAAATAAAATCGAATGCGAACGTTGAGAAATTAGATTTTATCGACCGCAAAACGGCGGCCCAAGATTTTCAAAAATCATTTGGCGCCTATTCAGCGGGTTTGTTGAGTGAAGACGAATTAATTGATTTGGTGCCCGAAACGTTAGTGGTCAGTCTTAAAAATGAATTGTCTTTAACGGATAAAATGAGTGTGTTTAATGAAATTATTGCTTCGACCCGTACGTTAAAAGGAATTGAAGAAGTTTCTTTCGGAGGCGCGTGGCTTAAAAAGCTTTCGAAACTTGATCGAACGTTAAAATCGATTGGGCTTTTTATTTTGGCGATCATGCTTCTTTCGGTTAGCTTTCTTTCGGCCTTAATGGTGCGTATTTTAATTGATGACGCTAAAGCTGAATTAGAAGTTTACAATCTGATTGGTGCTACGCGGTGGTTTCTTTACCAAATGTTTTTAAAGCAAATCATTATCTTTACGACGGTCAGCTTAGCTTTATCGTTTGTGATTGTTTATGGCCTTTATAATTATTTTAAACATATCTACTTAGTAAAAAGCATGAGTGCCTACTTGGCCGAGCGCCTTATTTTTTTAAGCGTGCAAGAGATGGCAATTTTCGCAGGCCTTGTTTTCGTTTTCATATTTACAAGCTCATTCATTGCCTTGAAAACAACTATCCAAAGATTGAATCAATTTTCTTATGAATAATTTCATTTTTGTTAGTTTTCTGTTTGTGTCCGCGGCCGCATTTAGTCAGCCTGAGGTTATGGCCAACGAAATACAAATCGAGCGGCAAATCAACGAATCACTCGATAATTTAGCTCATCTTGATTTTGAAAAAAACCAGCTCGAACAAGGCATCAACGATCTTGAAACTAAACTCCGTGAAAAAAAGAAAATTATTAATAAGCGCGGTCGGGCCTTGGCGTATTTAAGAAGCTTCCAGTGGGGTGGGTTGCTTTCGGTTGAAGAGCCTTACGAAATTGAACGAAATTTAAAAGTAATCGACCGACTTAATAAATATGATTTAGAGTTATTTAAAGAATATAAAACGACCATAAAATCTTTGGCGATCGCCCGGCAGAATTTGACTGAAACCAAAAAGCAACTGCAGACGATGATCAGTAACCTTCAGTTACAACAAACCCGATTGACCGAATCAGATACCATGCGACGCGAGCAATTGGTCGTCGACAAAAAAAGCTCTCTCCTTACATTCAAGGGCCAATTAGCTCGACCTTTAGTGGGGTCACTATTGCTCCCTTACGGTTCACGACCTGATAAACAAAACCAATACGTTTTTATCAGCAAGGGTCAGTTAATTAAATCTCTGCCACAACAAGCCGTGCACTCGGTCGGTCCAGGAGTTGTTATTTTCCGTGACCACCTTCCGCACTGGCGAGAAACTTTAATTGTGCAACATGATGATAACTATTTCTCGGTTTACGCGGGGTTGAGCCCCGGCGGTACCGAGCAAAAGAAATTAAATGAAAAAGTCGAGAAAAACGAAGTGATTGGCGTCGCCAACGATGAAGAGTTTTATTTTGAGTTGCGCCATTTTGAAAATCCGATCAATCCAGAATTTTGGTTTAAGGAGTCTTTATGAAAAAAAATCTATTAATGTTTTTATTTTTCACAGTCTTGATTGCGCTGGGTGGCAAGCCATTGCTTTCATACGCCGAAGACCGTTATTCCGATTTGCAAAATTTCACTAAGATCTTAAATCTCACCCAGCAATACTACGTTGAAGAGGTCGATACTAAAAAACTAATCAATGGCGCCATCAAGGGCATGTTGCGCGAGTTAGATCCGCATACAAATTATATGCCGCCAGAAATTTTCAAGGAGTTCGAAAATGAAACTGCCGGTGAATTTGGTGGGCTCGGAATTGAAATCTCAATTCAAAATGGAATATTAACGATTATTTCTCCGATTGAAGACACGCCCGCTTGGAATGCCGGAATTAAACCGGGCGATAAAATCGTGGCCATCGATGGAACTTCAACTAAAGGTTTCAGCTTAGTTGAGGCCTCTGCCTTATTAAAAGGAAAACGCGGTTCAAAAACGACTTTATCCGTTGTCCGTGACGCGCAAGAAAAGCCATTAGATTTCGTCATCACGCGCGCCAGTGTTAAAATCAAATCAATTAAGCCGACTATGTTAGATGAAGGCTTTCTTTACGTAAAAATCACAAGCTTCATCGAAAACACCAGCGGTGATTTAGAAAAAGCGTTGGTAGATTTTAAAAAGCGACACAACGGAAAAATCGAAGGTATCTTGCTTGATTTAAGAAGAAATCCTGGCGGCCTTTTAGAGCAAGCCATAAAAGTAAGTGATTTATTTTTAAAAGAAGGCGTTATCGTTAGCACCATCGGTCGCGATCCAAAAAACAAAGAAGTTTCATACGCATCGAAAAAAGCTTTGTTTGGAGATGTGCCCGTGGTTGTAATCATTAATGAATTCTCAGCCAGCGCCAGCGAGATTGTTGCGGGCGCGCTTCAAGATAACAAACGAGCGGTCATTGTGGGCGAGCGAAGTTTTGGCAAAGGCTCGGTGCAATCCGTTATCAAGTTGGGAGATGGCAGCGGCTTAAAGCTAACGGTCGCACGTTACTACACCCCAAGCGGAGTATCGATTCAGTCTGAAGGAATCAAACCAGACATCGAAATCGAAGACGTCGACGCCGAAGTTTTTACCAAAGCCGTAAACAAATCAAAAGGCTACCGCGAAAAAGACATATCGGGCCACTTGAAAAGCGAAAAAGAAAAAATCGCCGACAAGAAAAACACAACGGTTCCAACAATCGACAAAAACGCGGTTGCGTGGTGGAAAGACATTGGCAGCAAAAAAGATTCTGACTTAACAGATAAAGAAAAATTATTTAAATCAGATTATCAGGCTTACCAAGCCTACACGTACTTACGCGCGTGGAAGACGCTGAAGAGTATGATTAAGTAATTGCTTTAGCGGTGGGGCGCTTTACAAAGCTTCACAACAGGCTGAGCTAACTCCACAAAAGTTCCCACTCGACGGACGAGAGTCCTCTTAACCGTTCTTTGCGGTAGACGATCTTACCTTCCGCTTCTTTCTGGTTAAGCATTACATAATTCCTAGCCGTATTATAAGCCTTCCACCCCCGTATAACTCTAGTAAAAGGCCTGAGTTTCCAAACGGTGGGGGTATCGGTCACCCACAGGCCCTCGTTCTTCATCCGCTGCGCGATCTGACCGGCTACGACTCTGAAGAAGTATTGGCCAAAACTTCGCCGCGAGATTCGGACGATGAGGTGGATGTGGTCGCCGTTGATTGCTAACTGATCTATTTTCACGAAAAAGCGTTTAGCATATCTTTTAATGACCTGATTACAGATCGCAAAACCAAGCGGTGACCGAAACCCCTTCTTGATCTTGCGCCGGTCGATTTTAAAAACGAGGTGCACCGGGGCCTTCGTGGTTAAAGGCCGCGCTTTCCTTCCACGCCGCTTATTGCGCAATAGGCCCCCGTGCTGATCACGAAATTTCCAGTGCACTTTTTCGAACTCTAATTGCTTGTGACCCATACCCAAACTCCCCCGTAAGAATCGAGAAGAAGTGCAAATATCCGGGCGGCATGTGGAGTGGTTTACGAATGAAAGAGCAGCGCTGTGGTTGGTGCTCGGATTTTACGAATTTGGTCGATATCCAAAAAAAAAGGGGGAGCTGTTTGCTCCCCCTTTCCATATCACTTTTTATTAGAATGGCCTCACAAGAAGTCTTTAAAGGAAAAACTAATTCTGCTCGTCTTTAATTTCCTTAGCGTCGACTTCTTTAACTTTTGCTTTATCCGTTAACATCTTCACGACTTTGTCTTCGGTGATCATGTAAGTTAAACGGCTCATTTGTTCGGGCTTTGCGTACCAATCTTTAATACGCGCTACTTCAATATTTGTTTGCTTAGCGTACTCTTCGAATTTGGCGTCGATGTCTTCGCGCTTGCAGATGAGATCGTGCTCTTGCGCTAACTTATCGATTAAAAAGCTTGATTGAATCATCTCGGCCGCGGTCTTTGCGAAATCGGCATCCCATTTTTGTACGTAGTCTTCGAATTCAGTTGGCTGCATGCCTTGCTCGCCCATGCGCTTTTTAAAATCTTCGATTAACGCGGCTTTTTGATCTTTTAATAATGAAGCTGGTACATCAACCGGATTCGCTTCGACTAATTTTTTTAATAAGCGGTTCTTGAAAGAATCATCGATTCGTTTTTTATCAGTTTGTTCTAAATCAGCGACGACGGTTTTTTTAAATTCTTCAACCGTTTGGTTTGTACCAATTGACTTTAATAACTCATCGTTAAGCTCAGGTAATTCTTTGCGCTTGAGGCCCTTCAACGTTACCTTAAATTCAACCGGCTTATCTTCTAAGGCCGCTGAATGATATGGTTTTGGAAAACGTAAATTCAACGCGCGGTTTTCGCCGATTTTCATGCCAACGATACCTTCTTCATAACCTTCGATAAATTGATTCGACCCTAATTCTAAATTCTGATCGCGACCGGCGCCGTTTTCTAATGGCTTGCCATCAACGAAACCGTCGAAATCAATTACGGCCGTGTCGCCCATTGCCGCGGCACGATTATCTAAAATATCAACGTAAGTTACTTTGGACGCGCGAACGTTTTCTAAAATTTGGTCTACTTTTTTAGAATCGATCGCTAAGCGCTCTTTATCAACTTCTAAGCCTTCCCATTTTTTAACTTTCACTTCGGGACGCACGTCAAAAATTGCCGAGAACGAAAAATCTTTCGTTTCAGATGGATCTTCAAATTCAAACTCTGGGTAATTGATCGGATCAATTTTTTGATCTTTTAAAGCAGTTGGATAATGCGAACTAATTAACTCTTGCGCGACGTCGCCTTCAACGCGACCCTTGTACATGGTCTTTACGGTTGCCAAAGGCACTTTACCTTTTCGAAAACCTTTGATTTCAACATTTCTTTGAATTTGTTGATAAACTTTTTGAAAAGTGGATTGAACGGTCTCTTTCGGGATTTCAACATTTAACTTACGTTGTAAACCTTCAGTTACTTGAATTTGAGCTTTCACAGTATCTCCTTTACGTGCTACTTTTGAAAATGAATTTGAAGCAAATTAGATATCTTAATTAGGGTACATTTTAGGCAAAAGCAATGGTAAAAAAAGCTCATTTTGTTACAGGTAAAGGTGGGGTCGGAAAATCGCTTATTTCAGCGGTTTTAGCTCGCTATTTAAGCCAAAACTCACCGCTCGACACCAATCGAAAACAAGAAAAAGAAAAAATCCTATTAGCCGAGCTGAATGAGCAAAGTTTTTTTAAAGATTTTCTAGGTCTTAAGCGTATTTCCTATAAGCCCTTACCCTGGTTGGAAGGCATTGATATTAGTCAGTGGAGCCCCCAAGAGTGTTTGCGAGAATACGCTTTATACTTATTAAAATTGGAAAGTCTTTATAAACTTTTTTTTGAAAATCCCGTTTCAAAAAGCCTTATTCAAGTGGCGCCCGGTTTGGAAGAGCTGGCTTTACTAGGAAAAATAACTTCATCGCCAAGGTCACACGGCCCCCCGATGAATTACGATCAACTCGTCATTGATTCCTTCGCCACCGGACATTTCATAAGCTTATTTCGCGCGCCGGCGGCCATGGCCGAAGCCGTTCAGTTCGGACCGATGGGTGAACAATCACGCGGCATCGATCGGTGGCTTCGCGATAAAGATTTTACGCACTTGCACATTGTAACAATTGCGGAAGAACTTCCGGTTACGGAAACGATTGAATTATATAAAACATTAAAAAAAGAATTTGGTTTAATTGCAACCGTTTACTTAAATAAATTAACTCGATTGACCAGCGCCGACTTAAAAAATTTGAATCCCGAGTTAACGGAATCACTGGAATACATTATCGATAATGAAAAAGAAGCTAAGAAAAATTTAAAGGACGCACAAATTGAATATATCGAATTACCTTTGGTCAATTCGCTAGAACCGTCAGAGCTGATTGATCACCTAGCGCAAGAGATGAAAAAAGCCGAGGCTGCCATTGATTAATTTAGGTGATAACACGAAAACCCTTATCTGCATCGGCACGGGTGGCGTTGGCAAAACAACGATCGCCGCCTCAATGGGCGTCGGCTTCGCTTACCAGGGGCAAAAAGTTTTGGTTTTAACGATTGATCCTTCGAAACGTTTAGCGCAGGCCTTAGGGGTTAAGCCCGATGGAGACCCTCATCAAGTTAGGCTGAGTGAAAACACCTCGGGCGGTGAGCTTTGGTCGTGCGTCGTCAATCACCAAAAAACTTTCGAATTTTTTATTCGCGAGGCCGCCCACACTGGTAGTGGCAAATCCATTTCACCCGAAAACTTAAATAAACTTTTGCAAAATAAACTTTATCAACAGCTTTCGGGCCGCCTCAGTGGATCGCAAGATTTTACTTCGCTGATAACCTTGAATCGTTATGTTACAAGCGGCGAATTTGATTTAGTTATTCTTGATACACCTCCATCGCAGCATACTTGGAACTTTTTACGGGCGCCCGAAAAGATTGCGGGCCTATTTAACGAAGGCATCGCCCGATGGTTTCGTGATGCCGATAGTAAAGACGCTAATATATTTAAAAAAATGATTAACTTGGGCACATCACAGGTATTAAAGGCCCTTGAGTCTTTAACTGGTTCACAATTTATAAAAGAATTATCTACGTTTTTTCAAGCCATCCAAAAATGGCAAAAACCGCTTGAAGACTATATTATGAATTGTCACCGCCTGTTGATTTCGCCTCATACAGAATTTATTCTGGTGACCGCCCTCGATCCTTCGCGACTGGGCGAGGCTCAAAAACTAAGCCGTGAAATTAAAATGCAAGGTTACCGATTAACCACGGTTATAATTAACCGGGTACCCCTTTGGCTCACTATTAAAACTGCCAGCCCTTCAGCACGCGTCGCAAATTTGATCAGCTATTATGAAAGTCTTGAAAATGACTTGCAAGGTCGGCTGGCCCTCTTCAAAACGCAACTGAAAGTATACAAATGCTACGAGTTAAGACAGAATACTGAAGATGTCTCAAGCTTACAAAAAAACTTTGATGAACTGGTTCCGCTTAATTAACTTAGGCTTAGTTTTAAGCTTTTGCCTGCTATTTGTTACTTTAACAAGTTGCACCCACGCAACCCCGCAGGCCGAAGTTAGGCCCATTACCGAGCGCGAATTTCAATTTGAAAAGGGGATTCGTCACCTAGAAAATGAAGAGTACGAGAAAGCTCAGCCGTATTTTTTAAATATCTCAGTGGCACCAACAAATAGCGCAGATCAATTTCAGGAAAAGGCCTTGTGGAATTTATCGATTATTTTTGAAAAATTGGGGCAGCCTGAAAAAGCTCTACTAACTCTTCAGCAGCTAGAGCGGCTGCAGCCG
>JACMNA010000072.1 GCA_014378765.1 Bdellovibrio sp.
TCGTGATTTTAAAAATTGTGTGAGCTACTTAAAACAGAATTTTTTAGAGGCTTTTGGTTTTGTGAAGTATAAACCTCGAAAAAATCACTACACCGCGTGGATCAAACACGTAGCGCCTGATTTAAATACTGGTTAAACTTTTAAATACGGTTAGCTCTACAACCGCTCTATCTTGGCTTGATAACGATTGTGCTTAACCCACAAATCTCATAATGAGCCCGATATCTTTTTAGCTTCGCCCACGTGTTAGCAAAATTTGTAATTGCCGTGAGCTTCAATAATAATTAATCCGCTAGAACTCATATAACTGTTTTCGTTATGGCTTGTATCTCGCATTACTAAGCTATGACCAAGGAGTTTCGTAATGAGAATTACTGCTTATCTCAATTTAAAACATTTTTTTTTAGTGCCTTTAATTTTGGGGGCGACACTGCTGGCGGAAGCGCAATACGCAAAGCCCACTGCAGGCGCTAACAAAGTTCGCACGATGCGTTTAGATATTGATGGTCCGATGGAAATCGTTTATGAAGATGGCCGTGTGGCGCAAGTAGTAAGACGCGAATCGATCGACGCGTTTCGTGTTCCGATAATGTTATCTGATAATTCTTGTCAAAATGTTTCTGGATTGAAGTGCACCTTGGTGGTTCCATTCATTCGTCAGCAGTACGCCGCTATTTGGAAATCTCATCCTACGCGACAGGGGCTACCCTTAGAATATAGCTTTCGAAAAGATATGACTTACGGAAATCAAGTCGCCATTACTCGATCGCAAAACGAGCTTTATGAAACGATTTTGAGAAGAATTCCGTCGAACGGAATTGAGCGCGAGAAAATTATAGCGGCGCAAAATAATAAGTCCTTAGGCCAAATAGAATGTGCGCAAGATGTAACTTCGGCGTTACCCGCCCAAAAAGAAATTCTTTTTTGGGATGAAAATTATGAAAATGGTAACTCTGAGTTGGCGATGACCGAAGGCCCGGTATTTGGTGCGCGGGTGAATTTAATTTACCGGCGTTTTCAAGGCTTAATGACAGACGCTCAAGGAAAAGTGATTCGCATTGGGCGCTTTAAAAAAGCCTACGGCTTAGCTGCCGACGACTACCCGATTGGTCTATCGTATATGGTGCAAATGTTATTTCGCGCTAATAACCTGCACGAGCCGGCCGATGAAGTGTGCCGGCTAAAGTGGGATGTTAACTTTTCAGAATATTTCATTCAAACTTCAGGTTTGATGATTAATGGCGGTCGCGAAGCTTACAATTCAAGTGGTTTTTTAATTTACAAGTACAATTTAGAAAATCCTACGTACGATTCGCAACGAATTTACAAAAAAGATCTTTGGGAACAAGAAGGTATGCAATAATGAAAAAGATTATTATTTTAACTTTGTTGTTAGAGACTTTAATTTCAAATTTCGCTGGGGCGCAAGAAATGCCCCCGGCCGTTTATCTTAATAAAATTACACAACGCTTGGTGGGCTCGTGGCCGCAACCGACAGATTACGAAAATCTGCAAAAAGAAATGCGCAATAAAAATTGCACCGCGGTGTCGTGTTTGGAAGAATTTTTTCGCGGCTACATTAAAGAGAAAATGAATCGGCCTGAATTCTACGCGCTTTTTTACGCGGAAGTCACTGAACGAATGGGTTATAAATCTCCTGGCTCCGCTTTTTTGAGCCAAATTATTCAAGGCGGACAAGATTTTAATGACCCAAGCACCGGGCGTGATTTCGCCTTAACTTACCGAACGCTAAAAGAGAATCGCTCGTTCGACGATTTGTTTACCAGTCAGCTCATTACCGACCCGGTCTATAAAACGGGTGACGTATCGGTTCGCAATGGCAACTTAGATCTTTTTTCGATTGATACATCGGGGCTGAGTGGTGGCGGCCAACAGTCGGGAAGCTATAATATCGAACTTGAAAATGGCCAAACCAATGCGGCCGCTGAATATAATTTGAAAAATCACAATAACGTTTCAGGTTTGTTTTCAACTCGCAAATTTTTACTCAAGTATTGGACTTCGCCGATTAATGAGAATCGAAAACGGGCGGCCGCTTTCTTTCGTATTATGATGTGTGATTCAATGTCGCCCGCTTTAGAGCGCGAAACGCAAAAAGAAAAAGAAAACCGAATTGCCATGGGACGTTCGGATGAACAAGTCATTCGCGATGATCTAAAAGCGATTCACGTTAATAAGCACGCTTCGCAAAAAGATTGTGCCGCCTGCCACGACCGATTAGACCCGATAGGTCGCACCTTTAGGGGCCTTGAATTAGGAGTTTCGAACGAGGCCTTTAGAGGAAACTTACGGTACTTTGGTGCGACGAACAACTTGGTAGATATTCCGGTCACTCAATTTCACGATTTAACGGTGAAGACGACGGCCGTACCGAAGTATCTTGATTGTCAGACCAATTGGCTGATTGAAACTTTTCTAGGAAAAGATTTAAATTTACCACCCACCCGGTTTAGCGAAGTTGTTACAAATATTGAAAAACGTAAGCGCCGCCTAAAAGATGTCATCGAAGATTTATTAATGATTCCCGAGTTTCGGGGTTTACGGGCGAAAGTCGTCGAGCCACCTAGCCTTGTGGCGGCTAAAGTTGTATTGAATAACTGCACTGAATGCCATTCAAACACCTTTTCACTGCGACCCGAGCAGATGAAAACGCGATTAAGCCGAGTTGCCGTTTGTTTAGATTTACCTAACAATGCAAAAGATCCACAGATGCCCCCGTCGGATCATTGGTGGCAACCCAGCGGTCAAGAATTAACGGCCATTAAAAATTGGTTGCAAGAGGGCGCGCCCATTGGCGACAACGTTCAACTTTTTGATAAGTCAGAAGTAAATCAATTAATGACTCCAAACAAGGATACAATAAAATGCCGTCAGTAATATTAATCATTTTATTTTTAAGTTTAAGCATCGGCGCAAAATCTTTGGCCTTTGATCGACAATACTTGCACCAAACTTCTTTTGATAAGACTGAAAATCGCTACCCATCCGTGCTTGCGGTTTTAGAAAGCTTGAAACGACTAGCGCCTTTTCAGCCGAGCGTGCAAACCAGAAAAGAATTGAATGCTTGCCTAACGGTTAATGCCGACTCGGTAAATATTATCGGGGCCATCGATCCCGCGCAAATTCAGCCCCTCGAAACTCAGCCCGGCGCGCTGTTTTTTAATTATTTTGAAAACTGCGCCAAACAAATAATTCTATCTGCCTTCAATGACCCGCAACTAGCAAAAAGAAATGCTGAATTGATATTAGGAAATAACCTGATTAGATCAATCGGTAACGCTCATTGGTCGGCGATTCAATTTTCACAAATTCCCGTTGAATTGCAAAGCCAAATTGTGGATCGCATGATTTTCTTTATAATCGGGCCCGAAGAAATGCTTTCGTATTTTAATTATATTGGAAGCACCAATGTTTTTCGTGCCCCCCTCAACAATGCCGCTGAGCTGCGCAATTTTTTACGCGAAAATTTAATGACCACGCAACCCAACGATACGTTACTTGGTTTCTACACCCGCCTAGCCACTTTGTTGCGCCTAGGCCCCATCTTAAAAAGTTAGAGGCGACAATGAAACAAACAAGAAGAAATTTTTTAAAAAATTCAGCCTTAGCTTTTGCCGGCCATGCGCCAATAATTGGTGGTTTATCGGCAATGACCACGCAAGCCTTCGCGGCGGCGCTCAATGATGCGAATGATTTTAATTTTGTACTTTTTCGCGTGGTTGGTGGCATGGACTCAACCTTAGGGATTCATCCTTATCTAAATTCAAAAACAAATTTAGCCGAGAGCGAACTTTTTTTAGATTATAATCCGGCCACTGACGTTATGCCGAACATCATGGGAACTCAAATCTCTTTGGGGCCTTCAGCTTATGCGCTAGCTCCGTTCGCTCGTCAAATGGCGGTGGTGCGCGGAATATACATGGGTGCCAGTGATATTGGTCACCCGGCGGCAATCCAACATATTTCATCGGGTCGCGGTTCGCAATCAGCTCCCCACATGGCGGCTTACATTGCAGCAAAATTGTCGGACTCATCTCGTTTTGTTGTTTCAAACGCCGCCATTCAGCGCGGTACCGTCGAGGCTTTTCCGGTTATTTTAACTCAGTCACTTAAAAAATTAGGTCAACCAGAACGATTCGCTACTGCAAGCTCGCTTAATCTATACCAACAACCCGATCTGGCCGTGAGTCGATATCTAAATTTGCTAAAGCAAAAAAATAAATTAATTAAATTTAATGAAGTTTTAAATGCGCAGCCAAAGTCAGAAGAAATTCAAGATGAATCTGTTGCCTTAGCCTGCTTAGCTGCAGGTCTTACCCGCACGGTGCAAATTGATATGATCGATCAAACGCACGACTTAGACTCACACTCGGGCCACTCGATGCATAAGAGTTATCAAAAAATGCGCTGGGATCGAATTGCGGCTTTTTTACAAGGACTGGTCAATAATCAACTTTTAGAAAAAACTTTAGTGATGGTTGTAACCGAATTCAACCGTAGCCCCGGAAAAAACTTCAACGATGGTAAAGATCACAACTATACCGATAACGCCGTCGCACTGTTCGGACGAAACGTAGCCGGTGGTAAAGTTATCGGTGATCGTAAACTTTATTTAAGCACACCCGAATCACCCTCAGTTTGGGCCGGCAGTTACATTAATTACAAAAGCGGAAAAGTTTCAGAGTTAGATGCCCTAATCAAAATGCAAACAACTGGAAGCACAGTATTACCGGAACACACAAATTTAATTCGCCCTATCGACGTCTGGTCAACGGTGACTCATAGCTTGAGCCCTGAACTTTCAAAAACGTTCGCAGCCGAATCATTACGAATTCCTGGAGTTTTTAAAGCATGAGGCCGTCGTTGTCCAACCTTAGCAGCTTAAGCACGCGTGACCGCCAAATGAATTGCATTCAATAAGAGCCAAGCCTTGAGATTACTTATAAGTATTCATCAAATTTTTTAACCCAAAAGTATATTTCTACTTGGATACTTTTTCTTTGCTTTGGTTTCGCTAGCACTGCCCCGCCATGATTTGCCAAAATCATTTTAGCGCGCCCCCTAA
>JACMNA010000073.1 GCA_014378765.1 Bdellovibrio sp.
GTTAACTTTTCGATGATCGCGTAATCGATCGAAATATTTTTTATGTTTTGATAAATCTGGTCTAAATTACTTAAATCATTCTTAAGCGCCGAGATCAGATCCCACATTTCAGGTTCGTGCTGTTTAAAAAGCGAAATCATTTTTGAAACCGGAAAAATAAAAATGCCAGCGTTCCAAAAATAATGACCATCGGCCACAAAGGTTTGGGCTTTTTCTAAAGTGGGTTTTTCGTGAAAGCAGAGCACTTCAGTAGCTTTTTGCGTATCGATGGCGCGCTCTTTAACTTGAATGTAACCAAAGCCCGTCTCGGGACTGCGGGGCTTAATTCCCAAAGTTACAACGTATCCTTCGTGCGCTGATTGTACGGCCGCCTTCAGGGCCAGTTCGAATTCTTTTTCTTTTAAGATCAAGCTATCTGAAGGAAATACCCCGACGACTTCTTTTTCTAAGCCTTGCATTTCTAAGTAACGGCATCCTAACGCCACGGCCGCGGCAGTATTACGACTGAGCGGTTCGTAGATTACTTTTTGAATATTTAATTTGTTTTGAATAATATCACGCTCTGTCATGTCTTTAAGTTTTTGCGACGTGATTAAAAGACCGGCCCCGTATTTTTGCAAACGTTCGATGGTCAATGTTTGTAGAGGCTTTTCTAGAAGCTCACAAAACTGTTTTGGAAATTGCGTTCGAGATAAAGGCCAAAGACGAGTTCCGCTGCCGCCACTTAAAATAATTGGGATTATTTTCATGCCTTAAAGGTGCCTTTTTTTAGAAATATCGGCAACACTTTTGACGTCAAGGCGAGGTCAAGATAGGCTAAAGTTAACTAGGTCGATTTGTTTACTTCATTAGCACGAATTGAAGTCAGTTTTGCGGGTGCATAATGGAATTTTAAGGCGAAACGAAGGCTTTCATACTTAATTCGGCAATGACTTTATTTTTGACTTGAACGACTCCGCGAATCACTTTAATGGGGCCAAATTCGTGCGTGCATTCGGCCTCGATTACCAGCGGCACGCCTTCGGCTTTTGCCGCAAAGATTATTTCGTCGACGCTTAAGTTAAATTGAAAATCGGCATTTCTGATTTCGGCAATTAATGTCTTATTCGCTTTTACGGCCGGTTGGTTAACATCAAGTATTGAAATCTCGTACGCCGCTTTGGCATAACCGTACGTTTGCCCAATTAATTCTATACAGGCTGACTCTCGCAGTTTTCCATCACTAAAAATCATTGAATTTAATTTAAGATCAACTTCGGCGCGACCCTTTTTGGCATCAAACGAAATCAACCGATGAATCCAAATTGCCGAAGACCGGTGCGGTAAAAATGGCTTTAAGTACTCAACCGAAAACGGGCAAGCCATTTTTTTTTCATGCAGAAAATACTTGATACACTCGATGCGATCTATTTTTAAATTCGCATTGTATGGAATGGATCTTAATAAAATATTTTCTGGCGGCAACTGAATTGAAAACTCGTTTTTTAAAAGATTTTGAATGGCGGATTGGTCGGCCCGCGGTTCGGCTACCAATCCAATATCTTCGCCTAATCGCTCGTTATAAAAAGCCACGCACACGACTTTTAGATCAAGCTCCGACTGCAGCCTGCTTTCAATCATTTCGGGCGAAAGTTTTAAACCGCCACGGTTAATCGTTAAATCAGAGCGTCCGTTAAAAACAAAATGACCTTGGGCGCACAAAATCAGGTTATCTTTGATCTGGACCTTTTCGGGCACGACAAGCCCCCGCTCGTCTACTATCGCAAGGCATAAATTTGGCCCTGAAAAATAAAAACCATCTTCGTTTTTGTCAAAAATCTTCACGTTAGCTAATATTTCACCGATATCACTATCACACTGAGGCACGACTCCGGGGGCTAAGTGCGTAAGTCCGGGCGAAGCTTCGGTAGACCCGTAACCGATTGACGGCGCTGCGATTCCCAACTTTGATTGCAGCTCGTGCCACAGCCTTTGGGTGACGGGCGCACCCCCAATAATCGCCGAATAACTTTTCTTCATGTTTAGACTATTTTTTTTAACAAAATGAATTAAATCAATGAAGTGGGTGGGCGTACCTAGCGTCAATGTGCCGGGTGTTAACTGCTCATACCACATTTCGTGGGCCTTCGTTGAATAGGGCCCCGGATGGAAACGAATCGGAAGATTAAATAAAATTGACTGCAGATAACCCAACGTTAGGCCAAAAGTATGCGTGGGTTGCGGGTAACAAAATATCTGATCAATTTTTTTTAAGTTAAACAAGCCCCGAATGGCGGCAAGTGACGTTTCGATATTTTTTTTAGAGTAGAGTACTAGCCGAGGTTGGCCCGTCAGCGTGCCCGAAGTATAAATTCCTACAGCGGTAGAAGGTGGCAGCTCAACATTTTCCAGCAGTTGAATATTTTTTAAATGCGGCGGTTGAATTATTAAGGGCGTGCCTTCCGCCCAATATTTTTTTAGTAATTCGTAAAGTTCTTCGTGGTGGTAACCCTGATAAACTTTATATTTTTCGGCCATACTGTGCTTGTTTTTTTAATTCTTCGGTTAGTTCAAAAATTTGTTTTCCTAAACTCATGTCGTGATCTAAAAAAGGCACAAAGCTACGAACGGTTTGATAAAGCGTGCGCGATGAACCTTTCAATTCAATTTTTTTAAGATCGATCGCCTGCGCTAAGCAAACCAGTTGCATCGCCGCAATTTTGTAAACGCCCGTTAGCATGTCGTTACAGCTATTGGCCGCACTCATACCAAGGCTTACTTTGTCTTGATTATGCGATTCTGAAGATCTAGAAAAAATTCCGTTCGGAATCGACTTCTGAATCACTTCTGAAGTGATGGCCGACACCGCTTGGTGCACGCCTTTTAGTCCGTGATGAATATTACGCTGTCGCTCGCCCAAAGTTTTTTCATCAACTAAATTTGCCGGCAGGCCTCGGTTTGATTTATTATCAATGAGCATCATCACCTGACGATCTAGAAGGTCTGCAATGTGCGCTAGATTAATTTTAGTAAAATCCATCGATTGGCAAAGGTAGCCGCCGTAAAAGTTACCACCCATTTCAAGTAATCCTTCGGGATCAACCACGGGATTATCCGTCACACTATTAATTTCATGCTCTAAGTTTTTCCAAGACTGCGCTAAGTTTTCAACGATGGGACCCAAGATTTGCGGAACGCAGCGAAGTGAATAGCGGTCTTGCACAAAATCGTCCGTCATCAGTCCACCCGCTTGCACATCTTGCCCGCGACGCGGAAAATAACTTTCTTGATCTAAGTACTGACTAATATTGCGCGCCGATTGCCCTTGGCCAGGATTGGTTTTCGCAAACTCGTTTATGAACGCACCAAAAGCTTCACGCTTGCCATTTAAAACTAAACACTGCCACGCGGTTGCAACTTCGGTTAGGCGAATAAGGTCTTCGGTTAATTGCAAATTAACTAGCATTACGCCGGCCATGGTTGAAGTGCCGTTGACGATGGCTAAGCCTTCTTTCGGTTTTAAAACGTACGGTTTAATATGCAGCGCTTGAAACAATTGTTTCGTCTCGCAAAGCTCACCTTTGTAAAAAGCCTGGCCTTCACCTTGAATAATTTGACCTAAGTAGGCTAGCGGAACTAAATCACCGCTGGCCCCAAGCGAACCTTCTTGCGGTACAGCCGGTACGATATCATGACTTAGTAAAAGCGCCATTTGCTCTAGTAAACCGCGGCTGACGGCCGAAATTCCTTGGCAAAGCGAATTAAGCCGAATAATCGACATCGCTCGCGAAGCCTCAATTGAAATCAACGGCCCTTGTCCGCAGCTGAGGTATTGAATTAAATTTTTTTGCAACTGCAGCGCTTGATTTTGATCGACATAATAAGTGCAACTGTCACCGAAGCCAGTCGTAACCCCGTAAATCGGCGTGCCCTGATTAATCATCGACATTAAAATTTGGTGAGTTTTTTCTGATTTTTCTAAAAGTGCCGCCGCGATTTGTAAACTTGAAAATTCCTCGCGCTTAAAAACGAATCGCACTAAATCAGAAATTTTTAATTTTCCATTTAGAATTAATGGCGACTTTTCTATCATGGGCGTGGCCTCGCTATTATGAAATGAAGTATCCATATACATCACGATATCCTTTTTCGTTCAAGCGTGGAATTGCTGCTAAAATAAGAGTTTTCACTCCATCACGATCTAATTTTGCGTAGGCAGTTTGAATGGCTAATTTAAGCGCGAAAGCGTGTTCAGCGTCGCTAGCTGGACAGTAACAAAAAACCGGTCCCGCCCATTTTAAAAGATGGCTTGCGACCGAAGGGCCAATATTTGAAAGTGTATAAACAAATTTCGACGGACTAGCCGGACGAGTGGCCACAAATTCAGCATCGGCTAAGTTCGAGCCGTTAAGACTTAAAAACACCATCTCATCAAACGATTTTAATTTGTGGCCCTCTTGCCAACTGGCAATCGCATCGCATAGTGCAAACGAAGTTTCATCAAGTTGGTACCAGCGATCAATTCGGTCTTTCCAAATGGGTTCGCTACATGACGCCGCTCTTTTTTTGGGATCAAAAGCAAAATGCAAAATTTGCGGAGATTTTAATTCGGCGCTGGCTAAGGACGTCACCGGGGTGCCTCAACTTGTAGGGCCGCGTGAACTCCACCAAAACCAAGCGAGGTGACAACCGCGCGACAAAAAGCCGGTGTTTCAACGGTTAATTTTTTAGTTAAGTAGTTTTTCTTAAATGTTTGATCTTTTTGTAAAGTATTTTCCAGATAAAATAATTTTTTCGATTTCATCATTTCGCACGCCGTAATTAAATCGAGCGCGCCACTGGCGCCCAACGTGTGCCCGATGCTCCACTTAATTCCCACCGTAGGCGCATCCGAAGCGTCGTACCTAATCAGCGCGGCCTCTTCCGAGGCATCATTAAACCGAGTTCCCGTACCGTGCGCGACGTAAAAATCCGCCATCGAGTTAGAATCATTTAATTTTTTTAGCGCGCGGTAAAGACTTTCTCCGTTCATAGAAGGCCTAGTCACCGAACCACCTTCCGTGTCGCTAGTCACATTTGAAATTTTAATATTTTTTTGCAGCGGCTGATGCTTAGTAAGAAGTAAAATTGCCAATGCTTCCCCCAATTGCAATCCATCGCGATCGGCCGAAAAAGGTTTGTTGCGCGTGGGCGACATCACCTTAAGCGATAAAAAGCCTTGATAGATAAAAGGCCCAATTAAATCGGCCGCAATCACAATAACGGCTTCGTAAATTTCTAATTCAAGATTCGCTTTAGCGACTTGGAGGGCGATATGCGATGAGGCACAGGCGTTACTAATGACCAGCGCATCGGCAGAACCAAAGTGGCCCAAGTTTTTTTTCTTAAAGTAATGAAGCGGCATAAAAAAGGGGTCCGGGGCAAAGCGAGCTTCCGCTGTCGAATCGGCGTAATCCCAAATATAGTCTTCGATGATTCCTTTAGTGCTAGAGAATAAAATAAGTACTTTGGATTTTTTTAAAAATAATTGGCTTTCAACCGCTAGGTTTTTATAAAAACGATTCCATACCTGATCTAAATAATCTTCGTAGGCCTCTTGATAGGTGCGCTCTTTTATCGGCGCCGCTTGCAATTCACGCGGAATAAAACAGACGCGGCCTCCGGTCGGAACTGATTGCCGCCATTCATTGCCCTGAATGGCCACAGAAAAGTCACGTCCATCAATAAGTCCTTTTATCAGCGCTTGGGGGCCTAGCCCCGCGGCGGTGATGCAATCGTAATGTACTAAATCCATTCACCGTCCTCTTTAGTATTTCTTTAAACAATTACTCTAAAAAAACTTTAACTTCCGATCGTACATCTGGCACTCTAGCATTTATGATTGATTTAGACCTCGAACTTAAAAACACTTTTACTTTTCTAGACTCAGAATCAGCGGAGTCGGCACAGTCAGGAAAGGCGCTTAAGCTTACGATGACCCTACCAAAAAGTTTATCGTACTTTGCGGGGCATTTTCCGCAGTTTCCGGTATTACCTGCCGTGGGCCTTATCGATATCTCTTTATTTTTTACTAAGAAATCTTTCCCCCAATTTAATCAATCTTACCTTAAAAAAATTAAATATTTGAAAATTAAAGCTCCCTTGGGTCCCGATCAGAAAATCAATATACAAATTTCACAAGAAAATGAGAGTGCCTTTTCGGCGATCTGGAGCACCGATCAGGCGCCCATTGCCGAACTTAATTTTGCTTTTGAACTTTAGAATTCATCAGAGTGTTTACCAAAAGATAAACATCCCCCAGCGTGCGAATCGACATGAAATCTATGCTAGGCATTTGCCCGCCCACTTTTTCTTCAAGCAAAACCACCATATCAACAAAATCAAGGCTATCGAGCTTAAGATCATCTTTTAGATGCGCTGTGCTCACTAGATTTTCTATCGGCACTTCAAATTGTTCGTGCATCATAGAGTTTACCATTTGTTCAATCTGCTGGTTCATTTCTTTTCTCCGCTAACGTCAGGACCTTTAATTATTAAACTAGTATTGATCCCGCCAAAAGCAAAATTATTACTGAGGGCCATTGACACTTTTTTCTTGAGGGTCCCCGAAAAATGATTAACCCCTGCGCAATCGTCAGCCACTTGGTCCAAATTTCTTGTTCCGATTAGAATTCCTGACTCCATCATCTTAAGCGTCGCAATGATTTCGCCAACTCCGCATGCGGCCATCGAGTGCCCAAAGTGCGCTTTCAGGCTGCTAACCGGAGTTTGATTTCCAAACACCTGCCCGATGGCGGCAGCTTCTTGCGCGTCGCCTTGAACGGTTCCGGTCGCATGTGCACTGACGTATTCTATTTTATCATGCGTAAGTTCGGCGCGCTTTAAAGCCATTTTCATAACTTTTGACATTTGCTGACTGTTGCTTTGACTCATATGCGAGCTTTCGCACAGGTAAGCGCCCGACATAAATTCTCCGAATGATTGCCCATTTCTTTTTTTAAGACTGCGATCACTTTCTAAAATAATAATTGAAGCACCTTCCGAAACTACTAAACCATCGCGATTTTTATCGAAGGGTCGTGGCGTCGTGGTCGGCGCGTGGTGGTAACCACGTGAAGCCGCATAGACGCTATCAAAAACCACTGAACTTAGAAAATGTAATTCATCGGCCCCACCACAAATTGCAATATCATACAGCCCCGACTGAATTTGCTCCCAAGCTAAAATGGCCGCCTGAGCCGAAGTAGCACATGCCGATGACGGCGCTAAAACGGCGCCACTAAATCCTAGCGCCACCGCCACGTTTGAGGCCACCGAGTGATTCATGACTTTAAAAAAAGCGGTTCCTGACTGAGAGATTGGGCCTTTGTTAGAACTCAATTTTTGGAAATACTCTTGCAACGTTGCGGGACTGCCCGTCGTTGAACCCATCGAAATCAGAGCTCGCTCAGGGTCAAGATCAGATATTTTTAATTCCGCTAAATTAAGCGCCTGAATAGAGGCTAATGCCGCCATTTCTGACATGGTCGACATTGTTCGCCGGGCCATTCGTGGCAGCGGGCTTTTATCGTAAGGCACAACCGGGGCACCCAATTGACAGTGCAACCCTTGCAGGACAGACCATTCGTCGATCACTTTAACGGCCGACTTATTTTCAAGCAGTGAAGAAAACATCGCATTGGGCGAGTTACCTAAAGAGCTTAAAATACCATAGCCCGAAATATGAACTTTCAAATCGTTCCCCCAAATTGACACAATGAAACTGAAGAGCCTACACTTTGCCTAACAAAAAGAGGAAAATCATGAAATTACTTTTAGCGTTAACGCAAATAGTTATCGTCGTGCTGATAAGTGTTCCGGCGGCGGCCCAGCGGCTACTAGTAGACGTAGATTTATACTGGAAACCTTCCGCAAGCGTCTCCGATTTAAACTTAAACGACGTTAATAAAAAGAGTACTTTGATGATCGAAATTAAAGACTTTCGAACCATTTCTCCACTCACCCGCATTGGAATCAATTTAGAAGAACCAAAAAATTTTTTGCCGGTCGACACCGAAACAAATATCGCACAGTTTGTGCAAACTCACTTGAGCGAAGAATTAAGTCGTGCAGGTTTACAAATTAAAAACTTGCAGCCCGACTTCATCTTAACTGGCGAGCTCAAAGAATTTTTTGTTAAAGAAACTGACTCCTACCAAGGGATCGTGACGATTCACTATATTTTAAAATCTAAAAATAAAACTTTTTGGCAAAAAGAAATTACTGCGTCTAATGCCAAATCCGGTCGCTCTTATAAATTAGACAATTACGCTGAAACTTTATCTGATACGGTTATGGACTCACTTCAAAAATTATTATCAGACCCCGAGTTTAAAAAAGCGTTTCAGACCAAAAAGGAAAAAAGTTAAACCACTGCTCGGGATGTTTTTTTAAATAGGATTCAAGTAATTCAGCATAAATTTTAAGGGCCGCGACGACTTTGTCTTCGTTAGACAGACTTTGATCAATCAGGGTGTCTAAATGCGCACGAATATTATTAACGTAATATTCTTTATAACCCAAGCGCACGCTAAAAATAAAAAATACGTTTGCCTTACACAGGTTAGCCAGCCGAATGCCCGTCGAATCAAAAAGTCCAAGTTTACCGCAAAAGGGAATGAGCTCGTAACTGCGACCGACCGGTCGATCGGCCATCAGGCCGACTAAGTCACCTTTTTCAAGGTAACTTCGTAATTTCATAATCGTATCTTTTTGCTGATTAAACTGCGCCACTTCAAAATTGGGTCGAGATTTTTGCAATGATGAATGTTCGTGCGCGCCGCCCTGACCGAACATAACCGCTACCATTTTTTTGTTGGATTCTAAATAGCGCTGCGTAAAGTACGACATCGAAATTTCCCATCCACCTAAGTGGCACTGCATGGCGACCAGCCCTTGCGGTGAATTTTTTAGGGTCTGTTTAAACTCTGGAATTCCGGCGCCTTCCACTATCTTGAATTTTAAATCTTTTTCTCCGCGCTGGTAGGCGCGATCAACTAAAACTTGCGCGAATACAAACAGCTGCCGCAAAATGCTTTTCTGCCTTGAAATGAAGTTCATTTCCGGCTTAACGACTTTCCAGTACTGGGCAGATGATCTGCACGCTCGGGCCGAGAACAAATAATAATAAGGAACAATGAACCACAAAAATAAGTAGGCCGCTCTAAGCCCGGCTACTCGTAAAACCAAACGCATAAAGCTTACGCCAATTCCCTGGTAACTTCGGGCTGCCACTTTTTGCTTTTTCGCCTGAAGAACGTGTGCCCCCGAAGTTTTTATTAAAAAAACAAAAACTCCAAACATGATGGAAAGTGTTACCGCTTGCAAAGTTATGCCGATCAGCCAATCTTGGCTGAGGCCGAAAAAGCCGTGCGGAGGATGCGATA
>JACMNA010000074.1 GCA_014378765.1 Bdellovibrio sp.
GCATTAAACACCGGCATCTTCGAAACTTTTGAAAAACTAAAGGAAGCCAAGTTGGACCGTTCGGTTGATCGTCTGTCGTTCTTTCGTCGCACCATTAAAAAAACTCTACAAGAAAATGTAGATAAATTAAAAGAAGCCATCATTAAAATGAATGAGGCCACTTCAACCGACCCGGTTTACTCAGATCTAATTAGAACATGCGCGTACGATAGTAATAATAAAAACGATTATAAAATACCCATGAAATTAATCGATCTGCAAAATTATGCCTTATTTGGAAACGAAAGAATTGGTGTCTTATCGGCGGCCCATAAACTTTATACGGGTGCCGGGCCCATGTCAGTGTTCAATGATGTACGAAGCAGCCTTGAGTCGCGATTAACGCAAGTAAGTGCCATGATGGATGTACTTAACATTAATTTAACAACCATCACCTCTGATGCGGCTGAGCTAGCACGAATGAAACTTGAATTAGAAAGTGAAATTGGCAATATTGAGAAAATTAAAAAAGAATTTTTAAAAAGAATGGTTGATCAACACCGCTTGGTATCAACTTGCATGAACAAGTTGACCCGACTTGAGCGTCAGCGCCAGTCAATTCTATTTAACAAAGAGATGCAGCACTTGGCACAGGTGTATGATGTGCTGGTCTCATTACAGCGCTTTACGGGTGACGCAAAATTAGCGGCAACGAAAACGGCCGCGGCAAAACTTGAACTTTCGGCCGAAGAAGATATTTCTGAAGATATTTACAAATACTCTCGCTATAGCTTTCTTTCACGATTAGTAAAGGCATCGAAGTCACTGGCGCCGTACTTAGATATCGAATGGCCAGATAAATCGACCACTAGCACATTGCAAACTAACGTTATAACCGTTGATTTCATCGACGCCGCAAGTGGCAAACCGGTTAGCAAAAGTGAATTTATTACCAACGGTCTAACCACTTTGAACGCGCAAGGTTCAAGCGTCTTAATGTGGTTACAAGAAAGTGCTTCGATTGAGGGCTGGCAAACTAAAATTTCAACCATGATTTCCCTACATAAAATGGCTTACGACGCTGAAGTTGAGAATGATCCAGCGTATTTAATCAGTGCCGAAGAGATCATCAATGAAACAATTGAAATGGCTTCTTATATTAATATTACTGAGCAAGAAAAAGTTTGGTTAACGGCCATGAATCGCCGCGAACTCATTCCGCGCGAAAAGCTACGTGGCTTTTTATGGGACAGCTCGGGCGGTGATTTCAAGGGTATTCTTGATGGCTACTACGCTAACGTTACGGATGTTCGGCAAATTTTAGATGAAGCCACGGCGTTTTATGTTTCTTCAACCAATCTTGGTAAATTTATTTTTTCGGTGCCAGCTGAAGTTAACGTTAAAATTAAGGAGCGCTACCTTAAGACAATCTTACGCAGTGAAGCCCTTATTAATAATTTCAATAAGGCTTTGGAAACTTTAGAGAAAACTGATGCCAGTCGAAATTTATCGATCGTTTGGCGCCTAGATGGTAAGCCCGAGTCAACGTACTTACCAAGGCACATTGGTGATGGAAAATCTATTCTGGTGGACCTTCGAGAAAAGAATAAAGCAAGTTCTTTATTATACCAGTTTCATAATAAGCGCACGAATAACTGCTTTAAAACCGATAGTAAGCTTTGCAAATGAGATATAATTTCGCTTTAATCATTTTAGTCAGCTTCTCGGCTTTGGCGCAACCGCAGGTGCAAAAGTCGAAGGTGCAAATTATAAAATTAAAGCCGGCCGTTGAAAGTAATTGGTCAACCAGTGTTGATTACACGGCCACTACGAATATGGCAGACGAACGGTCAAATAAGCTTTATGAACATAAAACGGATTTTGAATTAGGTTATAACCTTGGCAAGTGGGCCGCGGGCGATACGGGAGTAGGCTTAGGTTCGGGACTACTGGTGCGCGCGGATGGTAATAACCTTAGAAAAGAAGAGTCCAACCTGCAATGGGATGATGTCAGTCTAAAGGTTAACTATGTACGAAAAGTTTTTTCTGATTCAAAGATTTACTTAGAGGCCGCCGAAGATCTGCCAACCGGATATGAGAGTCAAACTGAGGGTTATAAATCAACTCTAGAATTACTGGGAATCTTAACCACTCCCCTTTTTTCAGATCGGCTTAAATTAATTAATGTAATATCTGGTTCTGCAATTCTTAATACCTACAGCGAATCACCAAATTCATTGGCCAGCAATCCTGATTATGCTGCGATTTATAAATTGAAAGCTCTGCTAACAGTCTACGGTGGGTTGGCGGTCGGTACGTCTGCATCGTTTAAAAGCGTTCATTTTATCAATGGCGAAAATAAGTTAAGATCTTCTACTTCACAATTTATTCAGTATAGCGTTGGCAACTGGAAATTGAGCTTAGCCTATTTGATGGGTAATTATGATGAAAACGACACATACCGTTTTCTTTACTTAGATCAAGATCGACGTGTTTTCAAATTGGGAGTGAATTTTGAAATTTAATTTCTTATGCATATCACTTTGCTTAGTCATTTCCGGTTGCGGTGGTACTTTAGCGCCGACTCACCCGCATGAGGGGCCGGTGGCGGCCCCCGTCGTCATCAACCCTACGGCAATAGAGACCGAAAACGATCTAAAAATTAAATCTGAACTCCGCACCGCCGCAAACCAACAAGATACTCATGCGATTTTAGCAAGCGCAGATGGCTTATTTTTTAATTTACCCTTGTGGCAGAATGAAAAAGTTATTCAATCGGACGATTTTAAAAAATTTATTCACGCCGTCATGAGTGCGGTGATTGCGGTTGAGGGTTCAAAACCGACGGCTTTAACAGATTTAAAATTTTGGCTGCGCTTTGCTACCTTAATAGATCAGCAATGCGATGAAGATCTTAAGAACTGCACCATCGTTAACTTACTGAAGACTTCACCACAAAGTGCCGAAGCCGTCCGTCAATTGGCCAATAAGCAAACGGACATTGAAAAAAAATATAAATATTTATTTATCTCACTCGATTTACAAAATAATTCTTTTCCCGCTGAAACGGTCGATTTATTTTTAGCGCAGGCCAAACAATATCGAAATAAAGTTATTGACGATATTGAAGTTTTAAAAAAGGCCTCGCACGCTGTTGAGTTTGAAAAAAAACAAGCCGTATTAGCAAAGATTAACGGGACCTTGTCATTAATCATTTCGCTAGTACAAGAAGGTAAACTTAAAACTGCTAATACCGATTGGATCCGTGATCTTAATTTAACCGCTTCGTTTCGCGAAGGCGATATTCAATTGGCCGCGGAATATACTTTATATGAAAAGGGCACAAAAACTTTAACGCCTGAGTTCAAAAAAGAAATAATAAGTTTTCAGGCTCAAGCCGGTAGCATTAGTCAAAAACGTCAAACGATCGAAACAACTAATCCACGGTCCCTCACTGAATTTTCGATGAAGCCCGTCGTATTAGATGAATACTTTTATGTCGTAGATCAAGTTTACACCTCTAGATGGTCAATTAGGCAAGCCGATGTGTTTGTAAAGACAGCCGGGCTTTCGGTTACCACTTTAGCTAAGGTTGCCCAAAACTATTTATTAACTGATGTGGTCTACACGATGACAATTGCGCAAAACGAATTAAAGCTTTTCGTTCAAGAGTACACCTCGGTAAGCCCAGAAAATATTTTTATTGCCGCCAGAAAAACGTTATCGCGTTCAGCGGTTGAGGCGCGGGCTTTACCGGCCAAGGCACAAAAGCTAAGTCAGTTGATCTCGTTAATCGCGGGAAACAATTCAATTGAAGCTAGCCAATTCTCCGCTCAAGCGAACTCTATACAAAAAACAATTAAAATTGCAATCACCTACCCGTACACGCTGATCTTGCTTTACCTGGCCCAACGCATGGGAGCTTCAGCCGACACCCAAATTTCGGTCATTAACTTTTCAGGCCAAGGCAAGCCGAAGATGAAGCAATTTGTTAAATTTTTATTTCTAGGCAACTGGCCGCCCACCTTAGATTTTACGGATGATCTTGTGCCATTAACTTCTTTTGAAATCATTGAGGCCATCGAGATTTCAGCAAAAAATCATCTCTACGAAAACTTAGGTCTTAGCCTTGATGAAATCTTAGTGACTTTATATGAACTGTTATCTCAAGCCAAGTTGCAGCGGCTTGCCGATGACCAAAGCAATTTAGAAGAAAAGTACACGTCTTCGGAATGGATTAGTCTGCAACAGCTTAGCCACAGTTATAAATTAAATAATCCATTGAAGCGTACAATCGGATTTGCAGAATTATATTATTCTCCGACCTTAGGAAATGCTTCGCTTCGCCTCAAAGAAACTTTCGGCGGGTTTTCAGGCCGAATTGTCGACAACGTATATCTAAAAGAATATGGTTATTTTACCGTAAGTAACCGCATGAGTGATCAACTTGAGTGGATTCGGTCCGATTTCTTTAACTCGATAATTTATTTTGATAGCATTCAAAAAATTGTTTTAGAAAGTTCAGGTCAAGCCCTGCCAAAGCTTAAAGCGCGCGTCGAGGCGACTAAAGAAAAAGTGAAATTATTTTTAGAAACTCTTGTTCAGCGCGATAAAGAATTTGACCAATCTTACTTTACTTTGGTTAATCAAGAACGAAAAATGATCGTGCAAATTATAAACTATGAAAAAGCTTACTGGAAATTAGCTCACCAGCAGATTAAGAATCTCCGCGCCAAAACTGCTTCTACGCCGTTAAGCGCACTAGCTCTAGGTATTACACTTCCCGAAGGGATCGAATTTAGAACTCAAATAAGTGCCGATGGCGCAATGTCGTACGGGGTCGATTTTTTTATTCGCGTGAAAGCTTATCTTCAGCACGGGCTACCGGCCGCGGGGTTACCGCCAATACAGCCGCAATTAAATGTTGCCTGGACTCCGGGACTTGATCTTCAACCCATCTATCAGAATTCTAAAACGCAATTGATTCCTTATTCGGATGATGCCGAAGAATTTTCAACCGCGGGCTTACGGGCGTCAAACATTGCCGGTCGAGATCCGCAAGCTTATTGGTTTACACTTTCTTACATGAATGTTTATTCATTTCGTGATTATTACGATGCTAAATCGACAATGTATCGCATGAGCCCCTTAGCTAAAAAAATCTTAGGTTTAGATACGCTGGTTACCTTAGATCAGCTTTTGCAAGTTCCGCTTAAAGTCATTCCCTATGTAAGTATTATTAACGAAGAGAAAGCAGCCATGCGGTTATTAGGAATATCAACTCGCTACTCGTTAGACAGCTTAAGAGATTACAATTTATATTATGATGCCACGAATGAAAATGCGGCCCCGCTGTATGATTATATTCTTAACCAACTGCAATTGAAATGGATGGGTACATTTGGGCACGCCGACCAATGGGAAGACGTTAAGGCCGGTAATGCCCGAGGTCGTCCAGAAGAACTATTGCCAATTCCGGTTTTGGCAGATCGACTTAATAAATACATAAATGATAGAAAAGATAATTTCTTGATCGCCAACCTGAAAACCCCAGCTGTTATCGTTGGCGAATATAAAGAAACGGTTCGAAAAGATTTACAATTATTAGCCCAGGCCCGCGATGCCATTGCGATCAAAGCTACGCAGCCACTGCCAGTAAAAACGGTTTCTTATACCACCCAAGAAAACATGCCTTTAAGTTATGTGAGCTCTGCCGCCATTGAAGATGTACAAAGATTTATTAATAGTTTTCACCAAAAGACGGATGGAAAATTTAAGTAGTACTAACTTTCTTTGCATCTTCGAGCTTTCGCTCAAACGCTAAGTTTACTTTGTGAGCTAGAGCTTTTAAATTATCATTTTCGCGAAAATGAACCTGCAGTTTTCCGCCATTTTCAATGTATTTATCTAGCTCACGCTCAAGCCTAAATAAGGGTCCGGCAAATCGATTCGAAATAAATAACAGCAGGTAAATTCCAATTAAAATATTCACTAAAATAGGTAGAATAATAGATAAATACAATAAATTCTTCCAGGGCTGCAGAAGACGGTAATCAACAACCAGTTCGATTGCCAATTGCGTTTGATGCCGCAGCCAAACCATGGAAAGTGAAACGCCCAAAATTTGCAAAATCGAAAGCAGAAATAAGCCGCCCATCACCTGTTTTAAGATAGGCATTTGAATTTCTGGATAAATAAATAATTTTCTGCGCAAGAAAAACATAACTTATTTCACATTTATCTACCCAATAATTCAATCAAATAATGATTTAATTTTTGGGTCGACCTTACTTTGAAATTGAACCAGATTATCAAAAGTTCTTTTAATTATTTTTTGTTCGATCGGGTACAAGACCGAGTGGATGATGGCTTTAGTTTCGCTTATCATTTTCATTTTTGCTAGCGCCAAAGTATAAATGGCTAACTGTTCGAAAGCCTTTTCATGGAATTCAGAACTACCCGTCTTGTAATCTAGAACGTGAACTTCGGTTTCAAGCTCGGCCCAGGCATCAATTTGCCCCTGCAAAATTCTAGTTTTAGTCTTAAGCCCAAATCCCCATTCGTTATGCCCAACCGCTAACACTTTTTTTAGGTCGATTTCAGTTTGTGACAGCAAGTACTCGACTAACCCTAACTCTTCGGCGCTCATTATATTCTTAAGCTGTTCAAGGGGCCGAAATTTCATGGCTTCGAATAATCGATGCAGATCAGTTCCCTTTTGAGCCTTTTTCAACGAACTGGTTAGTTTCTGGTAATCTGTTTTAACATCAACCCCAACCAAATTTTCGCTAATGAGATTTGTGACCGAGCTTGCTTGGTAAATGGCGACGGGGCGCTCAATCCACTTAGACCGGGCCGTAAACTTTTCGGGCACCGCTCGAATAAAAGACTCCATTTCATCGTCAAATAAACAGTTTTCAACTTTATATTTTTCATTTTGAAGTTCGTCTTCATTAGGCCAAATGATCTTTTTAAACCAAGACTCGCTAACGATTGTTAATCTTTCTTTTTCTCTTGGCACGCGCGCGACCAGACTAATCGATTCTTGTGCACGGGTCATTGCGACGTAAAGCACCCGCTCGTTTTCGGCAAGCTCGCGACGGTTCAGCTCTTTACGGATTTCTTCAGACCAGATTGAGGGCTTAACCGAACCTTCCGTGCGATCAAAGGTTGATAAACTAAATTGGGCCGACTTCGGATCAAAAGCTAATGTCATTTGCGTCGTGATTTTAGGCTTATCCGATAAACCCATTACAATGACGTGCTTAAACTCAAGCCCCTTTGACGCGTGCACGGTCATCAACGATACGCAGTCTGGTTGAATAACGGGTTGCGCTTCACCGGCTGATGATCCCAAGTCAGATTGTAAACTTTGAAACCGATCTTCGATAAAAAGCCCAAGCGAAAATCCAGTTTCTGTTTCACTTTCGGTAAGCGTGGTAATTAATTTCCAGATGTTGGCTTCACGTTTTCCGGTTTTATCTAGCAGATTAGAAAATGATATAATGCCTGACTTGCGCACCATTTCTTTGACCGTAAGTGCTGAGCCGTTGGTTTCAAATAGTTGTAAATAGTAAAGTAATGATTCTTTCACTGGCGCCGATGATTTAAGTAGCGCCGCCCAAATAGAATAAGACTTAGCCTCGGGAGTTTGACAAAGTTGAAAAAGATCCTCATCTTCCATGTGCAGCCACGGCGATCGTAACAATGTAATTAAATTTTCATTATCGTGAGGATTCACCAAGAACTTAAGAAATGAAATCAGATCAAGAATTTCTCGCTTGTCTTCAAAACCACTGGCCGCCTGCAACTGCACCGGTATTTGATAGATTTGCGCGGCCTGGGCGATTTCAATCAAGCGCGCGTTACTTTTTGAAAGCACGCAAATATCTTTGGCCGACACGCCCTGGCTAATTAAGAATTGAATCTGCTTTAGAACGGCCAGTTCCTCATTGTACGTTTTAATAAAATACGCATCCGTTGCTAAACTTCGTTGAGGATTCGCTTCACGAATTTGCATCGGGGCAAACTGAGGCGAGAAATTTTGAAAAAAATCATTCATAAAGGTCATTAGAGTTGGCTCGGAACGGTAGTTTCGATCTAAAATACGGGTCAGTGAATTCTTACTTTTTAGCTCAGATTCTTTATCGGCGAATACTTCCGACCGTGCCCCACGAAATAAATAAATACTTTGCTGTGGGTCGCCGACGATAAAACAGGGTTTATCTTGCACGAGCTCATTTAACAACGCGACCTGCAAGGGTGAGGTGTCTTGATACTCATCAATCATGAAATAGTCCCAGGAATCAGAAAATTCTTTCGCTGATTCTGGGTAAAGCGCAACTAACTGCCCGGCCAAATTTTCTAAATCCGAAATCGTTAGTTCACCGGTAGTTTGTTTGTGCAGAAAATCGAGCTTATAAAGGTCTTGAATAAAATTTAAAAATAATTGATTTAATTTTTCGTGCTCGTGCCGGTACTCTTCGGTGTCTTGATATAAAAATATATTTAACTCGCGCAGCTCTTCAATCAGTTCGTGGGCTTGCTCATTAAACGCAGGCTTAGCCGGGGCCCAATTAGGTTTACGCGGCGTCAGGTCTAAAATTTGCAAAATGCGGTCATCAGCTCGGTCTGTAATCGCCGCGCCTAAATTTCTAAGGTAAGTAAAGTATTCGCCCCACTTTTCGGGGACCGCTGGCACTAAATGAAAAATTGCGGTCAAACGCTCTTGAACTGACTGCAGCTTCGTATCAGTTTTCGCTTTGAGCTCGGCCGCCCTTACAAAGTCGAAATTAATATTTTGCGAGCGCAGGTCTAGCGCCTTGCGGGCCAACTCAACCAATTGAAAAAATGGATAACTTTCAAGTAATTGAATGTATTCTGTTTTCTTTTTAATCAACGAGTGAATATTTTTTCTCAGCGTCCGCTGGTACTGGGCGCCATCTACAATTTTAATTTCTTGAGGCAAAGAAATAAGATCTGCAAATTGGGTTAAATAAAGGCTTAGCAATCCGTGAATGGTAGAAATTTGTACGTATGATTTTCGGTTTATGTATTCAAAAATATTTTTTTCGTTTTCTTTCAGGGCGCTTACTAATAAACGCTCTTTGACTTCTTGCGTGGCTTTTCGCGTAAAGGTGGTAATGACAATACGCGGAAAGCGCTTATGGGTTTGATGAAATTCTTTTACAAATAGTAAAAAGGATTGAATCAGCTGGGTGGTTTTGCCGGCACCCGCGCCCGCACGAATAAATTGCGAATGATGTTTTAATTCAAGTGAGGGGCCCGGCACAGCTTCCTCCAATCGCACTCAATGCAAATATCAGTTTTGAATGGCCGAGTTTGAAAGTGGCCTTTTTTTAAATTCTCAAAGAAGACGCCCATAAATTTGATGAATTCTTCCTTAAGCTTCTGGTGCGTTTCATTATCGGTTAAACTTTTATTTGCTTTTGATAAACCAAAGTGGGCTAAACCAATGTCTTTTTCAACGAAGCCTTTAGATAGATCAAAAGTTTTATACAAGTAATACAGGGCCCCTTTAACCGGGATGCTTTCGGCGTACACGGCTTCAAGGGCCAAGGTATAGATTAGTAATTGAAATTCATATTCAGAAAGCCATTTCGGATGATTTGAAATGCGCCCAGCCGATGATTTATAGTCGTAGATGATAATATAATTTTCTTTAATTGAGTGGTCGACCCGGTCAATACGCCCGCGTAGACCAATTCCATTTGCGGTCTTTACCGTGGTGAAGTTGCCTTTATCAAAATCATAATAGATTTCAATATCAACTTCGGTTTCTGATTTGAACTTTTCCTTATGTATACTTTCAAAATCATAAAACTTCTGGGCCAACGTTAGCATCTTATCTTTTTGAATATTCCAGAATAAGTCTTCATTCATATATAAGTTAGCTTCGTGCCGCCGCTCATCCAAAAATTGACTGATCTTAGCAAGCGTAAATTCATTGGCGCGAATCAGGCCGATCGAATATTCAAATAAGGCATGAGCTAACGTGCCCTTTTGCCGTGGATCTAAATCAATCGATACGTAAGGCAGTTCGCGTAACCGAAATCCTTTGGAAGCTAAAAGTTTAAACGCACACTTGGCATAATTTTCTATTTCGCTAACCGAAACAGTTTTAAAAACTTCAGATTGAATTGTAATCTCCGCCCCGTGTATATCGGCGCCGATTCTTTTCGCCGACGTAAGGCCTGCATAGCTTCCCGGGTTTATTTCCTGGCGTGGATCTAAATTGAGCGCATGTAGTTCTTTTTGCAGCTCATCCACGCGAGTTAAGTGGGGGCTTACTATTGCAGAGGTTGGATTATTCTCTAAAAAATAAAGGCAGGCCGTTAGTGGGTCGGCCGAAAAACTAAGATGCGGCGTCGTGTAGATTTTTTTTTGGCACGAGGCTAAACTTTGCCAGCGCAGGTTGAAATCTAAATGGCTTTCATCTGGGTAGTCTAAGGCTAAATCAAATTGATTTTTTAGTGTCTCAATATCTTTAAGAGGTAAAATTGATCTTCGTACTTTGCGAAATGCTTCTTCGTACAGGCCTAAATAAATGCGGTGGGAGGCGGTTATCATTTGCGACCACATCATGGGAATAATAGTTAGGCCTTCACTTGACGCCGCCAAGACTTTAATTTCTTTGCGGCTTAATCTTGATTTTAAGAACTGATACCAGCGATTAAATTTCATGGGAATATTCAAGCTTTGACTTAATAAATCTTTGAATACCGATTCGAATAAACCAATTAAATTTTTTGAATCTGGTAAGGTCGACCAGACGCGCACTAGTAAGCTTAAGAATTCGTCGCGATTGAGTTCAGCCTGGTAGTCGATCTTTTTGTAGTAAAGACTTTGGATTTTCTCATCACGCTTAAGATCTTCATCATCGTAAATTTGGTAAAACAATGATTTGAAATGTTCAAATTTCATCGCTGGTAGCTTGAGGGCTTGAAAGTAATTTTTCTCTAACGAATCCCAAGAAACATCCTGAGTCATATTTTTTAAATGAGACAAAAGCGTTTGTACATCACCTAAGCTATTCAGGGGGGCCACGACTTCTTTCTGAAATGGAATGCCTTCCTCATTTAAATAATACTCAAGCACGGGCCAATACTCTTCAATGTTGGGAGCCATGATGGCAATTTGATTAGGCAAAATATTTTCAGCTTCAACCCATTGGCGTACTTGCGCAACTGCAAATTTTATTTCAGCAAGTTGAGTTGAAAGTCTGACAAATTCAGGCGCAATCGCCGCAGGTTCAATTTCATGTATTACGGTCGGTAAAGATTCGACCGTTCCGTAGCCAAGATTTTCATTATAGGTTTTAAGCAAATACGGAAACTTTGCCGCCCACGTCGGATCGGGTACACATATTTTTACGGTTTGCTTTTGAGACAACGTTTTAAATAGACCCATTTCGATCGAAGTGAGCTCAGTTCCTAAATCAATGATCAGTTCACGGTCCCACGTCATGGCCGTAATATCAATTGTCTGTAAGTAGGCGGCCGTCCATTTTTTATCGATTACTTTTTTTTCGTTCACGATAAATTTCAAGCACGTGCGTGCTAACAAATACCACTTGGTCCATTTGCGATCTTCGCTTTGGCCTTGCATCCATTCTTTTAGTAAACTGTCGCTTTCAGGATGCAGCAACAAAGGCGCCAGTTCTTGTAATGATCTATCCAGCGTTGAAACATCATTTTCAGCCATATCTAATTCTTTACTGTACTGGTCGATAAAAAGTTGTACCAACGTGCGAATAAAATCACTAGAAACCACGTGCAGGGTTGGTTCTAAACGCCGCAGCCAAATTTGCCAAAAATCACTCACCTGCAAAATGGCATCATCGGTGTAGTAACCAAGGCGCAAAATCGATTCATTCTGAATTTCTTTTTTTGATTTTAAATCCGATACGATCCACGTTTGGTGGTGCGGATCAAAATCTTTTAAAAGCGTTTTGATCTGGTCAGGATGTTGAACTTTTAAAAACTCAAGCATTCAAAAATTATAACTATCTTCTTTGCTTAAGTCTTCTTTTTTTGCCCTGAAAATCAAGTTTAAAACTTTGATCAAAATCTAATTCGAGGGTGATACTGTACTGATATCGATCGTTTCTTGTTTGGCCGGCGTAAGTGCCTAACTCAACCGCGTAATAGGCTACATCTGCTTTTAAAATCCAAAGATCTAATCCAGCGCCATAGGTCAAATAGCCCTGACTAAATCCGCCGCGAAGATCTAAAACTCCGTATGAGGCTTCGGTGCCTAGATGAATTTTTTTACTAAAGTCTTCGTTATTAGTACCAATGAATTTATATTCTAAAGCGTGTGTCCAACTAGCTGCCAAGAAATCATGTTCAATCGAAATTCCAAAGTTTAAGTTGTCTTTTTGGGCCGGTGGATCTTGTGTACCTGAGGTCATTTTATACTGCGTCGTTCCGACATCATTCCACACAACTGCTATCGTTGGTTTTAGTGCTGCCTTTGGAAAACTGGTGGCAAAAGAAAGATCTATGGCATTTCCCACGCCATGATCCGGAAAATTTTGATCAATCATGTTTGGGCCCGAAGCGCCAACCAAACTTGAGACATTAATGTCTTTTGTGCCACCCCAACGTCGCGCGTGCCGGGCGGATACACCAAAAGAAGTGTTTTCTCCAATTGGAATGGCACCAGCTATAAAATAACCATAATCGCTAATAAAGTTTGCGTTGAATGTTGGAAAAGTGGGATTTTGAAAAGTTTCAGATAAATAATTATTACTGTACGCTCCTAAACCGAAATATGGCAGAGCAATGCCACCTCGCGCGGTTACGTCGGCGGTGATCGTTTTACCATAAAGGCTAGCAATATCTTGCAAACTGATTGTTGAAGACGAACCCTGCAATTGATTGGCTAGCGCTTGGCCATCTTTTGATATTCCCGCTTGAGCTTGCGCTAGAATAAAATCAAAACCTTCCATGCGAGCTAAAAATGCTGGATTAATAAAAAGGGATTGCGCTCCACGTACTTGCGTAATACAAGTTGCGCCCATGGCCCAACATCGCGCCGGTAAACCTGTTTGATAAAGTTCAGTCGCTGATGAATTAAATGAAATGAGCAAGCTTATTAGCGTAAGAAAAATAAAATTCACGGGCAAGCTCCGGGAATTCTAGTGTCATCTCCCGAGATTGGATAGTTGCCTACTCCGTAGTCGGTCGTATTTAGTAAATCTCGCATCGTTAATCTTAGAAGTGGTGGTATCGTTGTTTGATTAGTAAAAGCGCAGCCTCCGGGTACTAATGTGGTGCACTTATTTACAAAATTTGACAAAGAAGTTTGCGAACCCGAACTAACTTGCGTACTTGTTAACGCAGAAAAATTTTCGACCATATAGCCTAGGCCTAAAATAACATTGTCAATTTGCGCATCCGTTAAGGTACACGCAATATTTGCCGCATCAGCGATTCCGTCACCATTAACGGGTAAAAGATCGGTGGTGCTGCGAATGGCAGTTCCCATCAATGACATACCTACAATAGCCGTAAATGCATTTTGGTTAACAGTCCGCAAAGGGCTGGCTGCAATTGAGTCCATAGTTGTTAATGAAGTTAAACAAAGACTAGAATCAACAGCGCGGCCAACGAATGGAATGCTTAATAATTTAAACATACTTACACTCCCCGCTGTTGACAGGCTAGATATGTAATCAACAAAATTAAGTCCGCACTGACCGGCATAGCCACTGGCCAAAATTTCTTTTGCGACTGGACGCGCTTTACCCACGGTGCTCATTCGATTAATGTATGTAATAGCTGTTTGATAGTCTTCAATATTCAATGCTTTTTGTGCGTTCTCTAATAAAGCGTCGTCGGTGCTTTTTGAACTTAAATCTGTAAGTAAATTTTGCGAGCAACCAAAAAAGATTAAGAAGAACGCTAGATAACAGTTTTTAATTGAAATTACTTTCATTAAAACCTCACACTTATTTTAGTGCTCAGCCTGCGATCTTCACGTGGGGCTGCTTCGGTACCGATTTCTTCTCCGTAGGAGCTTATTTGCCACTGAAAGTGTTCGGCCGAAACTTCGATGCCAGCCGTCCAGTATCGTTGGTTGTAACCCATTCTTAAGAAAAAGATGTCACGCGTGTTAACTTCGATGCCAACATGAATTCTTTTAGCGTTGTCAGTATCGACTCTAGAGTTAGTAACGTCACTGTATTCAACCGTCCATACCGATCGAATTTGATTTGCGTGAATCGGAAAAATTGCGGCCGCGACGTCAACACTTTGGGGAACGGTTTGCGGGCGCGTTTGCGTCGATAGTCGCACGCCGTCTTGCTTATCAAATTTGGTTCCACCGATATCTCGAACGACAACGCCTAAAGTAGGAATCAACTTCCACGGCGCTTGCAGTAAGATCGAGCCATCAAAGGCGAATGCGCTGCCTTCACTACCCGCTACCGACATGTCGGTTGAAGTTGCGGTTGATAAAGTAGGATTAATTAATTCGATTCGATTAATAAATTTTGCACTTGCGCCCACCTTTACTCGGCCATCGAAAAATCTTACATTTGTACCAAACACGGCCCCGACATCACTTTGATATTTATGATCAAGAAAAGTGCCGGCGGCATCCATTTCACTACTGACTTCATTACGATAGATAAGTCCAATGCCTAAATTTCTAGTTACAAGCGATGGGGATAATTGAGTTTTCGCGTGGTAATAAGTATTTCGTTTTGTGTTTAAGATTGCTTTTATTCCGTCAGCATCGAAAGCCTTTCCGATTGCACTCGATGTGACCTGTTGAACAAAATTTGAGGAGCCCTCAAGTTCGGGGTCTAAAACCGTACCGTAGGCATCGCGAACACTACCGAGATTTGCAGGGTTACGGTAAAGCGAAGTTTCATCACTGGTAACTGCGATGGAAGCTCCACCCATACCTTGCGACCGCGTATTATTATAAAGTTCGAACCACTCATTATTAGCGGTGGCGTTGATTGCAAATAAAAAACTAATTACTGTGACACATCTTGCGTCGATCGAAATCCATTTCATATCTTCTTTTCGGCTTATTTTGCAAAAAACTTGAGTCAGGTTGAGACACTAACTAAAGTCTGGTAAAGATTGACGACTTGCAGGGCTAATTGATTTTCATCGGTCGAGTTGTCAATGCAGTGGTCAGCTAGTTTAACTTTTTCAATCAAACGCATCTGCGATTGAATACGCGCTTCGGCTTCCTCTAGGGTCAGTTGGCTTCGGGTCATAAGTCGCGTTTGCTGTTGTTGCCGATCACACCAAATTAGAACTGAAGCGTCAAATTCCAGCCTTAAATTCTTTTCAAACAATAAAGGCATATCGTAAATACACAGAGTCGCACCATTTTGGGCAAAACGGCCTTTTTGCAGCGCCACTTCTTTTTTGATAAGGGGATGCAAAAGCTCTTCAAGCTTAAAGCGTTGGATTTTATCCTTAAAAATAAGGGTGGCTAATTTTTTACGATCTAGACTTTGATCGGGCTGCAAAAAACTTTTACCAAAATGAGACACAACTTTTTCGTAACCTTCGGCCCCAACGGCCGTGACCGCGTGAGCGACTAGGTCGGCATCAATGGTTTTCGCACCTAGACCTTCGAACAGCTTTTTGGCAGTCGATTTCCCCGTCGCAATACCTCCGGTCAGTCCGATCCATTTCATGGCGTTCTCCTTCAAGAATCAGCCTCATTAAACCGATATTTCTTTGAGCCGTCACCAAAAACAGGAGCGCACCTAGGCATGTCGTATAATTATGAGCAATTTGGAAAATATCTACTTCTAGAAAAAATTGCTGCGGGCGGTATGGCGGAAGTGTATTTAGCAAAATCGGCAGCCGCTAACGGACTTAATAAGTTTTTTGCGATCAAAAGAATTTTACCTCAGTATTCTACTAATGAAGATTTCGTAAACATGTTTAAAGAAGAAGCTAACGTTGCAATTAATTTAAATCACAGCAACGTGGTCTCAATCTTTGATTTTGGTATTGAAAAAAGCCAATTTTTTCTAGTCATGGATTACGTCGAAGGTCGTAACTTACGACAGATTATAAATGAATTAAAAAGAACAAATAAAAGTTTTTCAATCGACCAAGCGCTTTTTATGGTTAAAGAGGTTGCGGCGGGTTTAGATCACGCCCATCGCTGCACGGATTCAAAGTCAGGGCGACCGCTTAATATTACTCACCGTGATATGAGTCCACAAAACATCATGGTTTCGTTTGAGGGTGAAGTTAAGGTTATAGATTTTGGAATCGCTAAAGCCGAAACCGAGCAAGAAGAAACCAAGGCCGGAACGCTCAAGGGTAAATTTAGTTACATGAGCCCCGAGCAAGCCGAAGGTTTACTCATTGACCCTCGCACCGACGTATTTGCGTTGGGCATCGTGTTGTGGGAACTTCTAGCGAATGATCGACTTTTCACCGGAAGCAATGAAGCGGCGATTCTTCGAAAAGTACGTGATTGTCAAATTCCGTCTATTCGCAAAGTGAATCCGACGATTCCACCTGAACTCGAGCGCATCGTCATGAAATCTTTAGCCAAAGATCGAAACGTTCGTTACCAAACGGCCGCTAACTTTCATCGTGATTTAAATCGATTTTTAAATACTCAATTTCCAGATTTTTCTACTCATGATTTTAGCCAATTCATTAAAGATAGTTTCAAAACCGCCGTCAATGAAGGCCGTGAAAAACTAGTTCACTTTTCAAAAGCCGAAATTCTCACGTTAGATGAGACTAAGACCGCGGCCCCACAAGGCTTAGTTAATAAAAGTAAAGATCTGGGATCATTGCCACCGACGCCTTTTAATATGCAGCCAAATAGTCCGCCGCCCGTTGAACCGGCGGCAAAGATTAACTTAGAAGGTTTATTAAACGCCAAAGTGACAGATAATTTTAAGCAGAAACTGGGTTCTACACGCCCGCCGCAACCCAATTTAAATAAAACTTCGGTAACGATGTTTCAAACTCATTCTACGCAAAGTAAAAAAAGTTCTTCGTCAAGCTTTGAAGAGTATTTCGAACTTGGACTTAAAAGTCTTATCGTAATGGCTTTACTTTATGGTGGATACTGGGGTTATAGAAATTTTTATGGAACGCAAGTTTCACCGGAAATGGCGCGGGCTCAGAAAATTGCTCCTAAAGATTTAAAAGGGCAATTTGAAATGGCCGCCACGGCCGCTGTCAAAGTTTCGGTTAACTCCGCACCGAATGGCGCTAAAATTTTTAAAGATAGCGTTGATACTGGTTACACCACTCCGGCGATCGTGACGGTCACCGCTAATCAAGAAGTGCAATTTGTTTTTCGTAAAGATGGCTATTTAGAATATAGCACATCACAAAAATTTTCTGAGACTGGCCAACTGGCCGCCACTTTACAACCCGTCGCGCAAGCGGCCTATTTAAATATTTCAGTTTCTAATGGTGGCCCCAATACAAATGTGTTCGTAAACGGAAAACAATTGACCGAGAAGATGCCCGTAACCCGCTACCCGATTTTAGCTTCAGCCCCGGCGGTCATCACCGCTTACAATCCGATCACAAAGCTATCTGATGAAGTTCGCATCACCGCCAAAATCGGTGAAACTAAAAATGTAGAATTGATCTTAGGTCGTAGCCAGGGCAATGTTAAAAAATGACGATTGGTAACTGGCTGAAAAATAGAGAATTTGATTCAACCCATGCCGTTGAGTTTAAAAAAGAACAAAATTGGCAACATATAACCTGGTCTGATTATATTGATCGCATAATTGCAGCGTCGCTTTTTTTGAAAAAGCAAGGTCTCGGCAAAAAAGATCATATCGGCCTTATGTCGGCGACTCGTTGGGAATGGGCCGCGCTTGATATGGCCATACTTGGCTCGCAGGCCGTAACCGTACCCATGTATCCGAACCTAAGTGATGACGACTTGTCGTTTATAATTAATCAGTCTGATATTAAAATTTTAATAGTTGAAGAAAAAGATCAACTAAAACAAATAGATCGAATCAAAAAAAGTTTCTTGAAAAAAGTGAAAATTATTGAACTCGATGAAATTAATTTTGAGGCCGAATTCACAGCCGGCCAACGGGTTTTATTTTTTAAATCGTGCGCCAGCCTCAAAGAAAAAGATCGCGCGACCATCGTGTACACCTCAGGCACTACAGGCCAACCCAAGGGCGCCGTCTTGTTACACGAAGCAATCGTTTCGGAAGTCGTCGAATCATTTGATCTGTTTGGCATCAAGCCCAGCTTTAAATCATTAACATTCTTACCGTTTGCGCATGTGCTCGGGCGAATCGAACATTGGGGCAGTTGCTACAAGGGCTACACCATTGCCTATGCTGAATCGATCGAAAAAATAAAACCTAATCTGTTAGAAGTAAAACCCGATTTTTTAATGGCGGTTCCGCGGATTTTCGAAAAAGTTTATTCGGGCATCATGAATCAAGTCGAAACTCAACCGGTGAAGCAACAAGTGTTCTCGACCGCGCTCGGTCTGGCCAAAGAAGTTATTCAGTTGCGGCTAACAAAGCAACCCATCCCTTGGACATTGTTATTAAAATACGAAGCTTTCAGTAAGTTGGCCTTTGCTCCAATTCATAAAGCTTTCGGCGGAAAACTAAAATTTGCGATTAGCGGCGGAGCGCCCTTAAGCCCGCAAATAGCCGACTTTTTCGCTTGTTGCGGAATAAATATTTTAGAGGGCTATGGGTTGACCGAAACTTGCGCTGCTGTATGCGTAAATCAATTGATGGACAATCAGCCAGGCACCGTCGGCCGCCCAATTGGCGATGTTAAAATTAAGTTTGCCGATGACGGTGAGATCTTAATTAAAAGTAAAAAATGCTTCGTTGAATATTATAAAAATCCAGAAGCGACCGCTGCTTCACTACAAGATGGATACTTCTTAACCGGCGATATCGGAGTCCTAACCAATCGTGGATTTTTAAAAATCACCGATCGAAAAAAAGATCTCATTAAAACGGCCGGTGGCAAGTATGTGGCGCCGCAAAAGTTAGAGGGGCTCATGAAACAAGATCCATTGGTTTCACAAGTTCTCATTCACGGCGATAAGAAAAAATTTATTTCGGCGCTGGTTTCAATCGATGAAGCGCAAATTAAACAGTGGGCCAACACTCAACAGATTAATTACGACGATGTAGATGAACTTTACGAAAATCCGGCCTTAAAACTCCGACTTCAAAAGCATATTCAAACCGTCAACGCCAATTTAGCCAGCTTTGAAGCCGTTAAAAAATTTGAAATCGTGCGCGACCCTTGGACCGCCGAAAATGGAAGCCTAACCCAATCACTCAAAGTAAAACGAAAATTCATCGAGCAAAAATACGCCGACTTAATAAAAGAAATGTACGAGTAGTATTTACGACGCGCGCGATTTGTTTCGGCGCGTCCGATTGGCTTCGCACTGACTCTGCGCGGATTTCTCTTCTCTAACTCCACAGCAGCTCCCACTCCGCGGATGAGAGTCCTCTTAAGCGCTCTTTGCGGTAGACGATCTTACCCTCAGCCTCTTTCTGGTTCAGCATCACGTAATTCCTCGCTGTATTATAAGCCTTCCACCCTCGAATGACTCTCGTAAAGGGTCTCAGTTTCCAGACGCTAGGGGTATCGGTCACCCACAAGTCCTCGTTCTTCATCCGCTGCGCGATCTGACCCGCGACCACTCGAAAGAAGTACTGGCCAAAGCTTCGTCTCGAGATACGGATGATTAAATGGATGTGGTCGCCGTTAATCGCGAGTTGATCTATTTTCACAAAGAACCTCTTTGCGTAGCGTTTTATAACTTGATTACAGATCGCAAAGCCAAGCGGCGACCGAAACCCTTTTTTGA
>JACMNA010000075.1 GCA_014378765.1 Bdellovibrio sp.
AAGCCAAACTCCGACGGCAATCAAGGCATTGAGAAGCCCAATTGGGAAGAAGATTTGATATGGCGCAATTCTGGAATTAAATTGAGTCATGAAATAAATCATATTCTTTAAAACATTTGTGACCCGCAGCTAATATCTGATTTTCAGTGACATGTTCTAAACTAACTACGGCGATTATTTTTTTAGCTAAGCCATTAGCGTCATGGGTTTCTAGATAATTTTTAAAATGGGTTTTACTTAGACCGGGGCCCAGTAATAATAATCTATCTGTGCCATTTAGCCTCAAAGCTAACTCGTGATAGTAATGTTCAGCATTACTATCGACATGAATGTCTTTTTTATGCCGGCGATGGTGATTGATAGACTCCTTTTTAAGGTGCAATTTTTCAGTTCCCGTGGTTTTTAATGCAAAAACAAAGGCTTCCTTTGAATCGAGCCAAACAATGACATTTTTCACTTTTTCCTCCGATGATAGAAGACCGCATACCTTTTAAAAGGTTTCTGCGGGTAAATAGATTTAAACTTAATGAGTCACTTTTAAATTATTTTTAACTTTAAGCACATCAACTCGCTGCGCGACATTTTCAGCATTACATTTTTCAAAATAATGGGGAACGCGTCCACGCAAGGTGACCACGCCGTCTTTAGCGGTCACTTCAATTTTTGAATTTGAAACGCTAGGATCCCACTGAAATTCGTTTTTAACGTCTTGCTGAATTTGTAAATCGGTTTTTTCGCATAAGCTATACATAGTGAACTCCTTGTTATGCACTTAGATGATAACTGCATGCCGCTTGCCTACTTGAACTAAGCGACCAGCGATTTAAACTTTTTAATTCAAATTTTTGGGTCAACTTGACCAGCCCACCTAGACAACTTGTCCCGTTTGTTAATAAATTTTATTCTTAGTTTTAGAGGCTAGCGGTTTGTGACATTAGCGGCATCGTTTGAGACATTTCATCTCAAATTTTTTCGATATCAGCAAGGCGAAGCCTACCGCTAGTTTGGGAAGTCATTCGATTTGCAATGCTTAATATCACAATTAGGGAGGCCTCGTGAGTGAACAGAATCCTAGAATAAGAAATTACATGACAAAAGCGCCAATTTCGATCAGCAGCGAGGCTAGCATTCTGGAAGTTATGGAAATCATGCAAGAAAAAAATATTCGACACTTACCGGTTAAAAAAGAAAAAAAGACGATTGGTATGATTAGCGATCGCGACATTAAGACCTTGTTTGCGCTGGCTGGTCGGGCCTTGGCCGATATCATTAATGAAAAAAATCTTAGTCATCCTGATTTAAAATTCTATTAACAAAAGGTAATTCACGTGAAAACTCGACGTAGCATTTTAATACTTGGTCTGGTTGTAGTTTCCTGCCAAAGTCGTCCTACAAAAACGGACAATGGAACCGGCGGAGCTCCTCAGGGATTTTTGCCGCCGCCCGTTTGGAACCAATCGATGCAGAACTTAAAGCAAGATATGCTAACTTTAGAACCTTATATATTTGATTCTGTCGAGTTCAGCAATCCGGCTAATAAAGAATTTCTTGGTAAACAAATCCATAAGCTTGCCGAAGAATCAAAAAATATAAAACACGATCCGATTATATTATCGAAAGATCCGACGGTGCGTTTTGTAGCGGGCCAGTTTGCGGATGAAATTCAAAAAGCGGATGAAAACTATCAGGCGGGTTGGACAGGCTATTCAAGATCCCAATTAGCAAAGGCCACAAGCTTCTGCATAGAATGCCACACGAGAATTCATGATGGTCCCGAATTCAGTTCGCATGATACCGTCAGACCGTACCTTTCAACTTTGCCGGCCGTCGAGCAAATTGAGTTTATGATTGCGTTTCGACAATATGATGCCGCCTATGATTTAGCCTTAAAAAATCTTAAAACAATTCAAGCCGATGAAAAGGTAAACACAAATTCAGATCGAATTGCGCGTTTGGCTTTATTAGTTTCGGTGCAGTATATGCAAGATATTGAACGCACAAACCGAGTGATCAAAGTTATTCAACAGAATTCGACTTTGCCAATTTACTTAAAAAAATCTAACAACCAATGGAAAAAATCAATGGCTAAGTGGCATTCGAATGACCCGCTCATTGAGCTTCCGGCAATCAGAAACTTGCTGAAAAGTCGCGTAAGTGAAATTGAAGATATGCGGGCGATCCCGGCCTTACTTAAGCTTCTTACCGAAGGGCAAAGTCGTTCTGAACAAAGTGAGTCATTGTATCTAACTGGTCAAAGCTATGAAAACTTAAATAAAATTTCCACCATGGCTTTACATGAAAATTATTATGAGTCTTGTGTTCGAAAAGCACCCGAAACAAAATGGGCTCAAAAATGCTTTGATCGACTTGAAGCTTCAGTGGCCTTAAATTATTCTGGCTCGGGCGGTACGCGCATTCCTAAGGAAATCAAATCTCGTTTAAACAATATTAAAAAAGTAATGAAAGAATGAAAACCATAAAAGTGGGTGACACCTCTAATTTAGAGCCAACTTCAAACGAGATGCTTGAAACTCTTTTTCAAGACCGCTTACGATACGAAAAACTTATCACGGAAGCATTTACGCACGAGCTCCACACGCCGGCCGTCATCATCCGCGGATTAGCCCAATTACTACTACGAAATCCCGAACAAATCAGTTCTTCGCAATTGCGAGATATATCGCGCGAGTCGGAACAGCTGCTGAAACGTTTAGAAACTTTAAGTTCGGCGCCCACCGAGAAAATCTCTTTAATTCAAAATCTTTCATTGAAAGAAGCAGTCGAACAGTCAATCCTGTTCTATGAAAAATCTTGTCTTGAAAAAGGCATTTCAATTCGGGTTGATATTGGCGAAGATTTGCGCGTTGATTCGAGTGCCGCACGCTTAAAAAGTATTTTAATGGCATTAGTAGAATCCTCAGTTAAGGCGTTTGAGTTTAAAACCGCACGCGACCTTAAGAGCATAACCATTCAAGCGCAAAAAAAAATCAACGAAATTCATTTAATAATCTCCGACACGGGTGTGGGGCTGGCCACCGACCAGCCGTGCCTGGAATTATCCTTGGCTCAAAAATTAGCACGAGACATCGATATTCAATTCAGTTTTTTTAGTCATAAGGACCAAGGTAATTGCTTCACACTGATCTTTACTCAATAGCCAATGCGTCTGTTTCGTCTTTAGGCTCTTCACCGGTTACAAATCCATACTCTTTTTCTTTTCGATAAAGCGTTCGACGATTAATACCCAAGATCTGTGCGGCCTTTTCTTTTTTGTCCGCCGTTTTACTTAAAATCAGTTGTATATATCTTTTCTCAAGTTCTTCTAAAGTAGGGGAGTCCTCGGTGGCTTGTCCGTAAAAAGATTCGTGGTTCTTATCTTCGGAAGCGGGGATTTCATCAACTTGAATCACTGAATTCGGAGTTAAAACAACCAGTCTTTCGATTAAATTTTCTAATTCTCGAACATTTCCTGGCCACGGCATAGCGATGAGCCGCTGCATAGTTTCAAAACTAAATCCGGTGACGAGCTTGTTATTGAGGACAGTGTATTTATTTAAGAAATGGTGGCATAGCAGTGGAATGTCTTCGGGTCGATGACGTAAGGGAGGAACAACGATCGGTATGACAGCCAGTCGGTAATACAGGTCCTCGCGAAAATTTTTTTCGACGATCGCCATTTTTAAATTTTTATGAGTCGCTGTGATGATGCGTACATCAATGTTTTTCATTTGCGTGTCGCCAACCGCTTTGATTTTTCTTTCTTGAATGACGCGTAACAATTTAGCTTGAAGAGCAAAATCCAGATCGCCAATTTCGTCTAAGAATAAGGTGCCACCTTCGGCTTCTTCGAATAATCCTTTTTTGCGCTCGGTAGCCCCGGTGAATGACCCCTTAGCGTGGCCAAAAAGTTCAGATTCTAATAATGTATTTGGAATGGCCGTGCAATTGATCGCGACGAATGGTTTTTTCGCACGCGGGCTGCGATTGTGAATAGCTTTTGCAACGACCTCTTTACCCGAGCCACTCTCGCCGGTAATTAAAATATTTGAGTGCGCGGGGGCCACTCGCTCAATCAGATCAAAGATGAGTTGCATGGCCGAACTTTTGCCAATTATTTCATTTTGATTCCAAGTTTTTTTTACCTCGGAAACTAACGTTTTATTTTGCCTTTGCAAACGACCATAACTAATTGCCTTTTCAATGACGTGCGAAATTTCCGATAATTTAAAAGGCTTCGTAAAATAATCAAATGCGCCCTTACGTAAACCTTCAACGGCAGTTTCTACGCTGGCGTGAGCCGTCATCATGATTATAGGTAATAGAGGTCGCAAGGGTTTTAATTGGCGTAAAACGGAAAGTCCGTCCATCTCGGGCATGCGGATATCTGTTAATATCAACTCGACCTGCAGAGATTCAAGTGACGAACCCATTAAAAATTGCATGGCCGCTAGCCCATCACTAAACGGTTTCACATGGTATTTAGATAGTTCGAGATGATCAACAAGTAGGGAGCGCATTTGAGGATCGTCTTCAATGACCACCACAAAGCCTTGACTGGTTTTTTCCATAGCTGATATAAGTAACATACTTCAAAATCGTTCGGCTAACATTCTTTCGAAGGTGAGACTAATTGTCCCAATCGCAATTGAACGGCAATGATAATATTTTAAAACGGCTCGAAGAACATAAGTTTGCGCTCGATCAGTCAGCCATTGTGGCGCAGACGGACGCCCACGGTACAATTACATATATCAATGACAAGTTTTGTGAAATTTCTGGTTACAACCGTAACGAACTTATCGGCAAAAATCACCGCCTTATTAATTCACATACGCATCTGGCTGAATTTTTTAAGCAAATGTGGGAAACGATCAGAACCGGAAAAATTTGGAAGGGTGATATTTGTAACCGCACGAAAAGCGGTAGTTTGTATTGGGTCTCAACGACCATCGTTCCACTTTTGGACTCATCGGGTACGCCTCATCAGTATTTAGCAATACGGCAGGATATCACGGCTTTAAAAGAAGCGCAGCAGACTATCATCGACCAGCAGTCGCAATTAATCGCCAATTCAAAATTATCGGCGATTGGTGAAATGGCCGCCACCATCACTCACGAAATTAATAATCCTTTAGGCGTTATTCTCGGTCGATGCGAGATGATGAAAACGCTTCTTAGCCAAGGCGATGTAGACATTAATAATTTGCATCGACTGCTTGATACAATTGATGTGACGGCGCATCGAATTGACCGAATTGTAAAGAGTATGAAAACACTTTCACATGAAGGCCAAGACGATCCCAAGTATAAAACTTTCGCGAATACTATTTTGACCGATTTAACTGATTTATTTTCGGAAAAATTTCAAAGTCACGGTATTCAATTTACCATCAATAATTACGATCAGAATATCTCGTTCGAGTGTCGTAGTCATGAGATCATGCAAATTTTAGTAAACTTATTAAATAATTCGTTCGATGCTGTTCTTGGAAAAGATAAAAAGTGGATCCGAATCGACGTGCAAAAAAAGAACTCAGAAATTGAAATTTCAATAATAGATAGCGGCACCGGAATTAAGCCTGATATTGTTGAAAAGCTTTTTATGCCTTTCTTCTCTACCAAACGGGTTCTTTACGGTACCGGATTAGGCTTGAGTATCTCACGCAGTCTTATACAGCGCCATGCCGGACTTCTCGAATACGATTCGGCAAGTCCGTTTACACGGTTTGTGATAACAATTCCAATAAAGCAACCGGTTCTTACCTAATTTACGCCATTGCGATTCTAATTACCGGCGGCCTAATTAAGGTCGCAAATTATTCGATCGCCAAGGTTTTTTCAATATAAGTTCCGTCATTACTCATAAATCGTAAGATGTGTTGACCAGCTTGTAATCGGCCCATGCGGACATCTTTAGAAAATGGCACTAGCACTTGAATGCACATTCCTTGATTGACCGTGGCAGTAGAAGTCACCTCGTGTTCAAACGCATTTATATCTTTTTTCTCGGCACCTTTCCATTTGTAGCATCCATTTGGAAAAATCCCACTGACGATAACGTAAGCATCCGTTGTCGAATCAAAGCCGCCCGGAATGAACACGTCATTTAAGGCGATGACGACATCCCTTGAAACTGGAGCATCGGCTTTCACTTGCATCGAAAATATTAAAGCTGCAGTACCTAGAATGATTTTTATTGGTGATTTCATATTTCTCCCTGAAAATTATTTTGATCAACTTCATTGTTGTTCTACTAATGACTAAGCAAGCGTAAGACCAAAGCCTAGAAGCAACTAGAGCCGAGTTAAGATCTATTCCGAGACATTTAGGCCCGAGCAAAATTTTATGTTGAGGCGTTTGCGACGTGACCAAAGCGAAGGGGCAATTAATTGCAAATATCTTTATATAAGAATTCTAAAACTAACGTATCGGTTCAGACACTGACCTTGAGACTAATTGTCAAAATGTCGGGACATCATGTCTCAATAAAAAGATTACGAAGGAGATGACCTAAACAATGTCGACTTGCACCTATTGCCAATCTTCATTTTACGGACAGTCGTTATTTTGCTGCCAAAGCTGCAAGTTGCTTTCGAATTGGCTTGAGGGTGGCGTAGCTCCGCTCAATAAATTAAATTCAGTTTCAGCGAAGTGGTTAAAGTATAACCAACTAGTACTTGAAAGTACTTTTAATTCTTCGATTGGTATTACAGAAAAAAAATTTAAATTTTATATCGGGGGGCTTCAGTGCTCTTCGTGCGTTCATCTATTGGAAGATTTTTCTAATTATTTTCCCGATGTTATTTACTCAAAACTAAATTACTCGAGCCGAACTTTAGAGACGACTTCCAAAATTTCCAGTTCATTAGGCACAATTTGCGAGGCCATTGAACAATTGGGTTATGAACCAACCCCAATAAAAGAATCAGCCGACTATGAAATGGCCCGCACGCATGAAAATAGAGATGATTTAAAGAGGTTAGGGGTTGCGGCAGCAATTGCCGGCAATTTGATGCTTTTTTCAATTCCGGTCTACGTGGGGCTTGAAGGTCCTTTAGCATTTATCTTTAATTGGATATCATTTTTTATTTTTTTACCGCTGTTGTTTTATGTCGCCGTACCTTTTTACAAAAAGTCTTGGGGCAGCCTACTTGTTCGCAGGATTAATGTTGACACGATGATCGTGGTTGCACTGTGGACTGGGTTTGCTTTATCTACCTATAATCTGCTGCAAAACTTCGGGCAAATTTATTTTGATTCGACGGCCAGTTTTATTTTTCTAATTGTAGCTACTCGTTATTGGCTGAAGCGACAACAAGATAAGCTGATTCACAAAAATATTTTCTCTGATTTATTTACCAATGAAATTTACGAAGTCAAAAGCGAAGTCAGACTGCCAGCCCACACTCTATTTCTAAGTTTATACCAAATAAAAAAGGAACATCTTTTAGTTATTAAACAAAATCAGTTAATTCCATGTGATGGTGAACTCATTTCTAAAACCGCCGAATTTGATTTGTCTTTTTTGACCGGCGAGGCGTTTCCGCAGGTTAAGCTTCGGGGTGAAAAGGTTCGGGCCGGCAGTCGTCTGGTAAGCGCCCTCTGTGATTTTCATTGTAAGACCGAAGCGATCGATAGCGAATTATCGCAAGCTTTAGCTAAACTTGAGATCGAGCACGAATCAAAAAGTGAGATTCAAACATTAAGTGATCTGATTTCCCATCGGTTGACGCTTGTAGTTTTTAGCCTGGCCGCCGTGTTTTTTGCATTTACTTACCGATATCTTGGCATCGAGGCGTTTCAGCGCTGCTTGGCTTTGATCACAATTGCGTGTCCGTGCGCCGTGGCTTTTGGCACCCCGCTCGCGCATAGTTTGGGTTTAAAGAAGGCTTTACGAAAAGGGTACTTTATAAAATCCAGCGCTGTATTTGAAAAGTTAAGTCACATAAAGAAAATAATATTTGATAAAACGGGCACCCTCACTTTACCGCAATTAAGCCTCGTTGAAATCTTTCCGCCGAACTTGTGCAATGAGTATAAATCGGTAATCTTAGGTTTAGAAAACGCATCGCTGCATCCCGTGGCATTGACCTTAAAGGCACTTTGGAAGGAAATGCCTACGGCATCAATCGAAAAAGTCACCGAAGTGGCGGGGCAAGGGGTCGAAGCTAATTACAGCGGGCATCTTTACCAATTGTCTAAAGCTTATTCCGATGAGGCGCACGAAATAATGCAAGTTGATTTTTTTGTTGATCAGCTGAAGGTAGCTTCGCTTTCATTTGAAGAAAAAGTTAAACCCGAAGCCGCGTTGGTCATTTCTAAATTTAATCAACTTTATTTTAAAACGATGATGTTGACTGGCGATATTCGGCACCGCGCATTAGCGGTTGCAAAGTCGGTAGGGATCAAATTTGAAAACGTGTACTTTGAGCAATCATTAATATCAAAACAAATGCTCGTGAAAAAAGAAAACCCATGCTTATTCGTGGGCGATGGCCTCAATGATGTCGCGGCACTCAGCGAAGCTTACGTTAGTTTTGCGATTCAAGGGGCGTTTGAATCTACGCTGCAAGTTAGTGATATTTATGCGCCGAAGAAAAATTTAAGCTCTTTACTTGAAATCATTGACTGGTCTCATAAGATTCACCAAACGGTGAAAACCAATTTAGCCTTTGCACTGTTTTATAATTTAGCCGGCGGCGCGTGCGCTTTGTTAGGTTTTATTAATCCGTTGGTCGCGGCCGTGCTGATGCCAATTAGCTCAGCTCTTATCATTGCTCACACCACTTGGAGGCTTCGATGACAACCATCTTATTTATGGTTTCGGTAGCGTTGTTGCTATCTGTTTCATTTGTTGGATTTTATTTTTGGGCTTTGTCATCCGGGCAGTATGACGATTTAGAAACACCGGCCCACAGAATGTTAAAAGATGAAGGGAAAAAGAATGAAAAACTCAATTGAGATAAATCACCGATCAACTTCTTATGATGATGACATCGTTCGAAAATTTTCTTTGGCCACGATGGTTTGGGCCGGAGTCGCGATGCTAGTCGGTATTTTAGCGGCTTTGCAATTAGCTTATTGGCCCTTTAACGGCGGCGTTCCCTGGATGACGTTTGGCCGTATACGCCCGCTTCATACCAACGCGGCCATTTTTGCATTTGCGGGTAATGCCATCTTTGCTGGAATTTATCACTCGACTCAAAGGCTACTGCGCACGCGAATGTTATCTGATGTTTTAAGTCGAATCCATTTTTGGGGTTGGCAATTTATTATTTTATGTGCGGCGGTGACGCTTCCGCTTGGATTTACCCAAGGTAAAGAATACGCCGAGTTAGAATGGCCCATTGATATTTTAGTAACGCTGGTCTGGGTTGTATTTGCGATTAACTTTTTTGGCACCTTAGTTAAACGCCGAGAAAAACATATGTACGTGGCGATTTGGTTCTACATTGCGACGATTGTGACCGTGGCCGTTTTGTATATCGTTAATGCGGCCGCCATTCCAGTTAGCTTTTTTAAAAGTTACACGGTTTGGGCCGGCATGCAGGATGCACTGGTGCAGTGGTGGTACGGGCATAACGCGGTCGCGTTTTTCTTAACAACTCCTTTCTTGGGGTTAATGTATTACTACATTCCAAAAGTTGTAAACGCGCCGATCTATTCTTATCGGTTATCAATTATTCATTTTTGGGCGCTCGTGTTTATTTACATTTGGGCCGGCCCCCATCATTTACTCTATACGGCGCTACCGGACTGGTTGCAGAACCTAGGCGTCGTTTTTTCAGTCATGTTATGGGCACCGAGTTGGGGCGGAATGATCAATGGCCTTTTAACTTTTAAAGGCCGCTTTGGACTTGTGCGTAGCGAACCCATCTGGAAATTTTTTATTGCGGCATTAACTTTTTACGGAATGGCGACATTTGAAGGCCCGCTGCTTTCAATTAAGTCGGTCAGTGCCTTAGGGCATTATACAGATTGGATTATTGGACACGTGCATGGTGCGGCCTTGGGCTGGAACGGATTTTTAATTTTTGGAATGCTTTATTATATTGTTCCATTACTTTGGAATACAAAACTATATTCTAAAAAGCTAGCCGAACAACATTTCTGGCTAGGCCTGACTGGTATTGTACTTTATTATGTGTCGATGGTGGTGGCCGGCATCACGCAAGGAACTATGTGGAAAGCAACGGGGGCTGACGGGCAGCTAGTCTACCCAGAATTTATTGAGACGGTTACACGCATTATTCCGTTGTACTGGGTACGCACATTAGGCGGAATCTTATATTTGGCGGGATTCTTAGTGATGGTTTATAATATTATTAAAACGATCAAGTCTAATAAAGAACCGCTAACCGATACGCCCATTTCAAATTTGACGAATGATAATATCCGAGATGGAAAACCTCGACTCATTGAAGGCTACGCCACCGCATTTACAATTTTAGCCTTACTGGCGATTTTAGTTGGAACGGTCATTGAAATTTATCCAACTTTAAATGTGCACAAGTACGTTAACCCCGAGATCACAACCCAACCTTTTTCGGCACTTGAGCAAGAGGGACGTGATCTGTATGTGCGCGAGGGTTGTTACTTATGTCATTCGCAACAAATTCGTACTTTGGTTGATGAAAAGTTAAGATACGGAGATCCATCGACCATTGAAGAGTCCATTTATGATCATCCTTACCAATGGGGTTCAAAACGAACGGGCCCCGACTTAGCGCGGGTCGGAAAAAAATATCCCGATATGTGGCACTACCAACACATGATCGACCCACGTCAGATGCAACCAAAGTCAATCATGCCAAACTATGCTTGGCTGCTTAAAGGCACGATCGATTATTCGCAAATCAAAAAGAAACTCAATGTATTAAAGAACCTTGGCGTTCCTTACACCGCCGAACAAGTACAAAATGCTGACGTCGATGCCGAAAAACAAGCGCAAGGCATTGCCGATGAGCTTAAAAGCCAAGGAGTTCAAGAAAAAATTGATCACAAAGAAATTCTTGCAATCATCGCCTACCTGCAAGCGCTCGGGCAAAAAGGCGGGCACTAATGTTTAAGTTGGCATTTCAAAATTTTTCAGACAGCCGACTCATCGCCATCGGATTTATTTTATTTATGATTACCTTTATTGGAGCTTTGATTTGGACGGTTTTTGTTCAAAAAAAATCCTTCTATGACCAGCTAAGCCACTTACCATTAAGCGCCGAGGATAAAAATGAAAAATGATGATTCTTTCGAAACCAAGCACGTCTACGATGGCATCGTCGAAGAAAATAATCCGATGCCATTGTGGTGGGTTATTTTATTTATCGGCACTTGTGTGTTTGGTTTTCTGTACTGGCTACATTATTTTTCTTTAAGCGGTCCCACCGTAAAAGATGAATACTTAGCCGACCTAGCTCAATTTAAAATTCAA
>JACMNA010000008.1 GCA_014378765.1 Bdellovibrio sp.
CACAGTTCCCGCAAGCGTTGCCGCCTTTAAGTCTGCCCACGTTGGCACTTTTGGACCGGCCGAAGCTAATGTACCAAAAAATCCGCCAGCAAAACTGTCGCCTGCGCCGGTCGGATCAACAACCGATTCAATGGGTAAGGCCGGCGTTTGATAAAAACCGTGAGTTGCCGAATAAAGCGTTGAACCGTACTCACCCTTTTTTAAGACCACGTACTTAGGGCCCAAGGCCGCGACGGCTTTAATCGCGCGAATGGCATTAGAAGTTTGCGTTAGCATTTTAGCTTCGGTTTCATTCATAAAAACAATATCAACTTTTTGCAGCACTTGTTTAAGTTCTTCTTGTTTTGAGTTAATCCAAAAATTCATTGAATCCATACCCACAAATAATGGTTTTTCGACTTGTGCCAAAACTTGCAGTTGTAATTCAGGGTCAATATTAGCTAAGAAAACAAACGAACTGTTACGATAGTCTACCGGCAAGGTCGGATTAAAATGCGCGAAAACATTTAACTCGGTTTTTAGCGTCACCGCTTCATTCAAGTTTTGCTCGTAAGTTCCTTCCCAATGAAAGGTTTTGCCGGGCACGGTTTGCAATCCGCTTAAATCGACTTTTCTTTTTATTAAAATCTGACGATCTTCATTCGAGTAGTCTTCACCAACTACGCCCACTACGCGCACTGGAGCAAATAAGCTAGCCGCTACCGAAAAGTAGTTAGCCGACCCCCCTAAAGACTTCTCGGCCTTTCCAGAAGGAGTTTTTACCGAATCATACGCTAGGCTGCCCACGACTAAAACTTCGGACATTGGTTCCTCCAATTTTTGAATTTGAGATATCCATTCTTTCAGGATGATCGACTTTAACTTTGGTAGCTAGCTGCCCGCAAGCCGCAAAAATATCGCGGCCCATCGTACGGCGTAATAAAACCTGCGCGCCTAATCGCATGGCTTCCGTATGAAAGGCCTGCACCGTTTCATCGCTAGGTCGCTCAAAACCTGAACCCGGATGTTCATTGAACGGAATTAAATTAATTTTGCACGGAACGTCTTTTAGTAAACGCACTAGTTCTTTCGCGTGCGAGATTTGATCGGTAATACCCTTTAATAACACGTACTCCATGGTGATGCGCTCGCCCGTCGCTTTGTAATAGCGCTTACATTCTTCTAGCAAATCTTTTAACGGATATTTTTTATTGATCGGCATGACTTCCGATCGCACTTCATCGTTATAGCCATTTAAGCTAACCGCTAAGCGCACTTTGGCGTCAGCGACACGGTACATTTCAGGGATCAGACCTGAAGTCGAGACCGTAATTTTTTTGCGAGATAAATTCACGCCCCACGGCGAATGGATCACTTCGATCGAACCAAAGACGGCTTCGCAGTTATCTAAGGGTTCGCCCATGCCCATAAATACGATATTTGAAATTTTTTGATTTGTTTTCTTTAATGAGTCTTGCACGATCATAAACTGACCAACAATTTCTTCGGTCGAAAGTCGGCGCTTTAGTTTTTGTTTGCCGGTAAAGCAAAAGTGGCAACCCATGTTGCAGCCAATTTCAGAAGACACGCATAAAGTCAGGCGATCATCAGAAGGTATAACCACCGCTTCGATTGAATTGCCGTCACGCACGTCGAATAAAAACTTTTGAGTTCCATCGACGCTGATCAAGTGCTTTAAAACCGGTGGCAAATCAAAGGTAATCAAATTTTTTAATTCGGCCCGTAAATCTTTTGATAGATTCAGCATCTGATCAAAATCAGTTACGCGTTGTTCGTAAACCCATTTAAATATTTGCTGCGCGCGAAATTTTTCTTTTCCGTACTGTTTCAAATAAGCTTCTAAATTTTCAAGGGTGAATGAATAGAAATTTCTAGGTCCAACGGCATCCGCCGTAGGGGTGTTTTCTAAAGGTTGCATCGTGGCGCCTCATGCTCTTTCAGCTCTGCTTATTACAGCAGTTGGGTTAATTCCCATGTGTTAAGAAAATAGGTATAACAGATGAAATTTTAAAGTAAAGAAAAAGCCTTTAATTAAGGGGATCTTGGCCCATCGTTCGTATAGAGTTTATAAGTTCATCGATCTCGCACGGCACGCAGCCCACTTTACCAACGACTACGCCCGCCGCGAAATTTGCGATCATACAAGCTTCTGACAGTGGCAAACCTGCCGCCACGCCTAAGGCAAGCGCGGCAATCACCGTATCGCCGGCCCCGGTCACATCAAATACTTTACGGGCGAAAGTTGGAACTCGGGTGACTTCGTTTTGTGAAAAAATCGTCATGCCTTGCTGGCCTTGGGTAAGTACAACTTGTTTAGCACCCGTCATCTTTTGTAAAGTTCGGCCCACCGTTAAAACGCGTTCGCTGGCATTTTCGATGCTGTCTTCTAGAATTTTAGTAAGCGCTAAAGCTTCACTGTAATTTGGCTTGATTAAATCAACGCCTTTATAAAATTCGGCAAACTTAGTCGTGTGCGGATCAACCATTAAAAACTTTTTTGATTTCTGGCAAAGGCTTACAATTTTTTCAACCAATGTCTGTGATAAAATACCTTTAGCGTAATCTTCTAAAACAACGATATCACATTCTTGAATATTCTTTTCAATCACCGCCATCAGCTTTGTTTCGGTCGCAGCCGTTAGACCTACGCGCACTTCATGATCTACTCGTACCAAATGATGTTGCCCGGTCATAACGCGGGTTTTACGAGTTGTCGGTCGCGAAGAA
>JACMNA010000076.1 GCA_014378765.1 Bdellovibrio sp.
ACTTTTTTATCTGGGTAACCAGTACCATTAATAAATTCATGGTGAGCTCGCACAATCGGCTGAACGTCTTTAAAAAATTGGTGAGCCTCAGATAATGGTTTTATGAATTCTTCACTGGCTAAACTGTGACTTTTAATAATTTCATATTCAATTGCATTTAATTTGCCGGGCTTTAGTAATATGTCTAAATCGATCGAAGCTTTTCCAATGTCGTGTAACATGCCAGCGATTTCGGCCACTCTTTGTTGGTACTCGTTCATGCCAGCGTAGAGTGCTAGTTGTTTTGAATATTCGCCGACGCGTAGGCAATGCTCATATGTGCCCGGTTCAATATGCTTAAGTACCTGTAGCAAACTTGCTACAGACGCACCCGACCAATTTGGTATGTCGCCCCACTTCATAGAACCGCCTATATATATTAAATATCGGTGAATATATTAATGGACTTGAAGTTTATGTTAAAATTTATTGACCTGTTTTGAGTCGTTATTGGCTTCTATCTGGCCTAAAGCCTTTTTCCAGGCGGAAGTTGGCACAATTAATTTACGCGTTTTCAAATCGAAGAAGCCCACTTTTAAAAATAACTCGCACGCGACCTCGTTGTGGGGGTTAATCATTATCTGTTTAAGCAGACTCACTTTACCTTCTGACGAAATTAATTCCAAACTAATGCGAATTTTCTCTCGTAGTTTAAGTTCTTTCAAAAACTTCATTTGAACTTCCAAAATAATAGGCCCCTGGCCTGACTCATGAATTTTTTGGTAACCATAATCACGCTCGGTTAAGACTTGCCAACGGGCTTCTTCAAACAATGCCAAGTAAGTTGCGTTGTTAACGTGGCCGTAAGAATCCAAATGGTTTTCACGAATAAGAACTTGGTATTCACTGATCATTTAAGGGCCTCCCTTAAAACCGCCGAAGCCTGATCCATTAACCAAACGACAACGGCAATTACAAAAATAATTGTTCCCACTTCAGCCCACATGGCCTGCCCTTGATATTTAATCAACATCGTGCCAATGCCTCCGCCGCCAACTAATCCAATAATCGTGGCCATTCGCACGTTGATATCCCAACGATACACCGTAAAGGAGATAAATGGCAGAATCACTTGCGGAACAATCGCATACCAAATAGTTTGAATTTTATTGGCACCACAAGATTGAATTCCTTCGATAGGACCCTCGTTAACGCTTTCAACTATCTCCGAGTATTGTTTGGTTAAAGAAGCGATTGAGTGCATCATTAGCGCTAGCATTCCCGCAAAAGGGCCAATACCCACCCAGACCGAAAATATGATGGCCCAAACTAATGCTTCAATTGATCGCACTAAATTTAATATCGTCCGCAAAAATAAATATATAATGAACGCCATTCGCCCCTTCATCACATTTTTCGCGGCCAAAAAACTTAATACGAAGGCTACGGGCGTTGCTAACGTCGTTGCAATAAAAGCCATAAAAATAGTTTCAATTATATTTGAAATGGCCTGCGGCAGCACCTGCCAGTTAGGAGACGCCATTCCCAGAAATAGTCTTTGCGCGCCTTGCAGACCATCGATATTTAATAATTCGAAAAAAGAAAATCTAGTTTTAAAAATGCCGATAATAAATAAAATCAATAAGGTCACTAAAAATTGCCAACCCCAAAAAGTGCGATAAAAATTTTTAGCTTCGGCAACTCCCGGATTAAAATCGGGTTGAAATATTTTCGCCCCCAAGGTGGTTATGCGCCCACGGTATAAAACTGAGCTCAATAAGGCACCTAAAATGAGCTCACATAAAAATAAAATTATTTGCAATTTAAAATTCATTTCGGTGTTAAGAACGGCTTCAGGTAAATAGAAATAAAAGGCCGAGCAAATGACTGAAAAACAAAAGCCATCTAGTAAAGAGCGCCTAATAATGTATGGTTTCATTCACCCTCTCCCTAACCGATTTCTTTTTCTAGGGCGCCGATGCCATAAATTTTTTGAAACCAATCTTCATTAATTGCTAGGGGGCTGCCTTCGAAAACAATCTCCCCATCTTTAAGGGCAATTACGCGCGTCGCGTACTGGCGCACAATTGATAGATCATGCAAATTACAAATGATAGTAATGCCCAGCTCATGGTTTACCTTTTTTAAATAGTTCATGACCGTGTGACTGGTGGCCGGGTCTAACGAAGCCACTGGCTCATCAGCTAGCAAAATTTGCGGCTTCTGCATAAGGGCCCTTGCAATGGCTACGCGTTGTTGCTGGCCACCTGACAAGTGGTCAGCGCGCAAGTAGGCTTTATCTGCAATGCCAACCAGCTCCAAATAGTTGAGCGCCTCTGTTCGATCAGCAACTGAAAACAAACCCAATATGCTTTTTAAGGTCGTGGTCGTCGCTAACTTACCCATGAGCACATTTTTAATAACCGTATGCCTTGGTACTAAATTAAATTGTTGAAAGATCATACCAATACTTTTTCTTAAAGCCCGAATCGCCGTTGGCGACTTGAATTTCGTAACGTCGACTTTTTCTGCGGTTTGATCTATAGAAATTTTGATTTGGCCATTCGTCGCGTCAGTCAGCCGGTTGATGCATCTTAATAAAGTTGATTTACCCGAACCACTTAAACCAATAATTACTAAAAATTCACCGCGTAGAACTTGAAAGCTGACGCCCCGCAAACCGCGCACGCCATTGGGATATGTTTTTTTTAAATTTTTTATTTCAAGTATGACGTTAGGCATGCGCGATGATTCCTTAGTGATTGTTACTTAGTTTTTATCAATCAACTAGTGCGGCATCTTTACCCAAATTTTTAAGTAGCTTTCTAGCTGGTTCATAATCGGCATCATTAGCTTTTTTTAACCCGGTTACTCCGTAAATGGCTTTAAATGATTCTTTGCCTTCTGCTGTTTCAATGAAAGCTAACAGGGCCTGTTCAATTTTCAATTTCATATCATCGGCCATTTCTTTTCTAAAGATGATCGGATCATTCATAATTGGGTCTGATAAAGAAATAATAATAACTTTTTTTTCTACATCGGGGTACTGAGTTAATACTAATCGCCGCGCGTCTTCAAATCTTTCGCCGACCGTAGCCTCTTTAGAAGGGGGCGAATAAAATGTCGCGCCGGCATCAACTTTTTTTTCATAAACCATTCGAACGACGTTATCGTGCTTACCCACAAATACAGTTTCTTTAGGCTCGATGCCCTTATCTTTTAAAGTTTTTAATGGCATTAAATAGCCCGAAGTCGAAGCGGCTTCGACGAAGGCCACTTTTTTGCCGGCTAAGTCTTGGATGGTCTTAATTTTTCCATCCGCACGGGCAATAAATTCAGATTGGTACGTGGCCGAGCCATTACGAATAAATGTTAATCTGGCTTGGGCCCCATATTTTTCAAACGCAATCGAGTAACCCAAAGTATTAATTGCCGCCACATCAGCTTGCCCTGCGCCGAAAGCTTCGATCGTTGCACTTACGGATTGCGGAATTATAATTTCGAACTTGTAATTCGTTTTTTTTTCTAAATACTCCTTAAAGTTTTTTGAATTATCTTCAATAACTTTAGCGTCGACCGAAGGAACAAATAATAATTTAATTGGGTTCGCAATGCTGCCGAGCTCATTTGACTTTTTTGTGCACGCCCCAGTCGTAATTAGAAATACGGCCAGTAAAATTTCTGCTGTTTTCATATCAAATCACCTCAGTAGTTAATGAGTTCATAGTACCAAAGATTGTTTCGAAAGCTAGCATACCAACGGATTCAACCGCACTTTCTTCTCGAGAAAAACCTTTTCTTTTTTGTCGTTCACGGACATACTCGGATTAAAATGAGTGCAAATCATTCCAAATTAAACGAAATTATTAAATCCTCTCTAGAGTTGCGTGCCCAAAATCTGCGCAGCCTGGCGGTATTTGATTTAGATTCTACGCTATTCAATGTAAGTACGCGCACTCAACAGATACTGAATGAATTTGCCAAGCTTCAAGGATTACCCGAATTAGAAAAAGTCGAAGTAAAAATTCAGGATTGGGGAATTAAAGAAGCGGTCATACGCGCTGGCTACCATCCCGAAAAAGATTTACCGATGCTGGAAAAACTTCGAGAGTATTGGTTTGAAAAATTCTTTTCTAATGAGTACGTGCATTATGATGTTCCGTATGCCGGCGCAGTGTCATACGTTTTAGAGTTATTTAAATCTGGATGTGAAATCAATTATCTAACCGGCCGTGATCAGCACCGCATGGGCCGCGGCTCACTTGAAGTTCTTAAAAAATGGGGATTTCCATGCGAGGCAATGCAGTTGATCCTGAAGCCCGAAAGAACAATCGATGACGGACTTTTCAAAAAAAATTGGTTTATCAATTTAGACCGCGCTCAATATGAAAAAATTTATTTTTTTGAAAATGAACCGGTTAATATCAACGCGGTACTTGAAACTTCACCCGACGTAGAAATTATTTTCTTAGATACAACGCACGCTCGACGAGAAACCGTTGCGGCCCAGATCCAACGAATATTTCATTTTGGAAGATCATAATGTTAACCCTAGTGGCAACGCCCATTGGTCGGGTTGATGAAATTACATTGCGTTCATTAGAACTTCTGCGTAATGCCGATGTAATTATATGTGAATCAACAAAAGAAGCCTCTAAATTACTAAAGCAACATGATATTAAAGCCAAACGCTACGAAACGTTAAGTGAGCACACCACGACGGAGGAAATTACCGACCTAGTGAAACTGTGTGAAACCCTTAACGTTGTTTTGGTGTCAGATTGCGGTACGCCGAGTTTTTGCGATCCGGGTTTTCAAGTCGTGGCCCTTTGCCGTCGACAAAAGATTTCGGTGCAAAGTTCATTGGGGGCTTCAAGTTTGATGGGCCTTATTTCATTAAGTTCTGAACGCATTAATCAGTTTTACTTTCGCGGATTCATTCCGGCTGAAAACGTGGCGCGTGAAAAAGAATGGCAAGTATTAAAAAAGACGTCTGAACCATTGGTTTTAATGGATACCCCGTACCGGTTAAAGAAAATGATCGACGAATGTTGCTTACACTTAGCCGACCGACGTCTCCTTTTAGTTTTAAATTTATCACAAGAAACGGAACAGGTTTTTGAAGGGGCACCTAATACGGTGCGTAGCCAAATTACGATTGATAAAGCCGAATTTATGATTCTAATTTATGGAAAATAAATTAAAGCTACCAATCGATTCACATTTAGCGGCCATTGCCAATGGGCTTTTGCGGTCACCGAATTTAATATTAACCGCCCCACCCGGTTCAGGTAAAACTCTACGGGTTCCCGCCTATTTGTTAACTCTAATTTTGGCACAGAAATCTTTAAAAAAAATTATTGTTCTGGTACCAAAAAGAATTGCCGCGGTTTCGGCCGTAAACTTTATTGCCGAAGAAAATAAATGGCGCTTGGGCGAAGAAGTGGGCTATCAAGTTAGGTTCGACAATCAGACAAGCGCCAAAACGCAACTGACCTTCATGACCGAAGGTGTTTTCATAAAAAAAGTTAACGACCCACAACTGTGGAAAGATCTTGAACTTATTATCTTTGACGAATTTCATGAGCGTTCTGCAAATAATGATATGGCGTTTGGAATTGCGTTCGAGCGGCAAATGCTTGATGCAAAATTGAAATTACTTGTGATGTCTGCAACGCTTGACGTGAAGCCCCTGCAAAAATTTTTGGGTTCATCTGAACTGGTAACGGTTGATGCGCCGCCTTTTCCGCTGCAGATTATCAAAAGTAAAAAGGCCCAGAAGCTGGTATGTGATTCACAATTTGTAGATCAAGTCGTTGAGACCGTGCGCGAAGCGCTTAACAAAGTAAATAAAGATGTTCTTGTGTTTCTACCCGGCCTTCACGAGATTCGGCAAACACAAAACCGCCTGCATCAACAGATGCCTTCGCTAACGATTGAAATTTTGCATGGTTCAATACCGCTTGATGAGCAAAAAAGAATTCTGAAGCCGGGCGGCAGTCGCCGAGTCGTGCTATCTACTAATATTGCGGAATCGTCTTTAACGTTACCCTCAGTCAGTGGCGTGATCGATTCGGGGTTACAAAAGAAATCAGTTATTGAAACTAAAATTGGTTTTAACCGCCTTGAGCTGACTCGCATTTCGATATTTTCGGCTCACCAGCGGGCTGGTCGAGCGGCCCGGACGGGCCCCGGCATTTGTTATCAACTTTGGCATGAAATTGATGAACGCTCGATGCCCACGCAGATCGAGCCCGAAATATTAAAAAGTAATTTGTTTGAAGAAAGTTTAACTTTGTTAGCGATGGACATAGTGAAACCAGAAACTTTTAGTTGGCTTGAGCAACCGCACCGTTCGTTTAGCACCGCGATTCAAAAGTTAAAAAAATGGGAATTAGTAACGGATGACCGCAAGGTCACGGCCAAGGGGCTTTTGGTTCAACGGTGCCCACTAGATATCGAACGTAGCGTTTTGTTTATTGAAATGAGCCTGCGGGGGCAGCAACAAAAAGCCAGTCGCTTTTTAGCATATCTTGAAACCAATGATTTCAGTAAAACGAATCATGCCATCGACTTAGAAAATTTACCTCTTAATGATATGGGCCGTCGAATTGAAAAACAATTATTAGGAATACAAATTACCTCGATTTTTGCCAAAGTTGATTTTCGCGCCAGCCTAATTCAAATTTACTTAAAAAGTTTTCCCGAGAAGATGGCGCAAATTAAGTCGGGCGCGAACGGGTTATCAAGTTTAGGCCGGGGCCTCGAGTTCGCCCCCCACTTAATCAATAAAGAATACGACTATTACTTACTTTTTCAGGGTCGCGATATTTCGGATAGTATTACTAAAATTGATTTTGCCTTAGGACTTACGGAAATTGAATTTCAACAATTCAGTGAACAAAATCATACCATGCAGGTGACTTACCAAGTTGATTTTGAAAAACGAAATGTTTATAAAATTGAAAAGAAAATGTCAGGCCTATTCGTTATTTCTGAAAGCAGTCGCATTCCCTTGAATCTGAAGGCAGATCCCGGGGTTTTTAAGAAAATTTTTGCCGAACAAACTGAGCTTTTTCTAGAAGCCCACCCCGCGTGGAAACGTTATGTTACGCGAATTTCTTTTTTAAAGAAACGCTCGGTCGACTTAGCCTATTTACCCGCTCATTTTTTGTATTTAGAAAATCTTCCCGCGCAAGTGAATCAAAGCATTGGCGATACCATGACTTCAATTGATGAATTTTTAAATTACGAACTTTATCAGTTGTTGGTGTATTTGACGCCCGCCGAATTAAAAGCTGATTTAGGTTTACTACCCGGTGAATTCATATTACCAAATAAAAAAGTGACGCCCATTGACTACGAAAGCGAATTAGCGCCGCAAATTTCGGTGCGCATTCAAGACATTCTCGGGCAAATTAAAAACCCAACAATATTGAATGGCCGAATTAAGTTAACAATCGAGTTGCTGGCGCCTAATCGAAACCCAACTCAAATCACAAGCCAGCTCGAGCAATTTTGGCAAACTAGTTACCACGAAATCCGCAAAGAACTACGCGCGCGCTACCCAAAACACGACTGGCCCGAAAACCCTTTAGATTGGAAACCGGAAATGTCGACATACAAGCCAAAAAAGCCGTCGTAAGCTTTTGTAATACATAGCCACAATTGGCATTACTCAAAATAACAGGTTAACTTCATAAAAAACCGCTCATCGCCCCTAAAAAAGGGGTATCGGTCGGATGTTGTTTAGTTGATTACGGCTTTTTTTCGAGCTCGATGCTTTGGGGGGCAACGATAATTGCGCCGGCTTGCAACGGTTTCATGACGACGGCATTGGCGCCAATTCGTACGTCGTCGCCGATGTGAATGGGTCCAAGAACTTTGGCGCCCGCGCCGATCAGGACGCGGTTACCTACGGTGGGATGGCGCTTGACCGGATCAAATTTAATTCCGCCCAAGGTGACCCCGTGAAATATCACGCAGTCATCGCCGACGACCGCGGTTTCGCCGATTACGCAACCGACGCCGTGGTCGATCACCAATCTTTTACCGATGATAGCGCCCGGATGAATTTCAATTCCCGTGATGGTTCTTGAAATATCGGCCACAAAACGCGCTAAGAAATAAAGACGCACATCATAAAGCGCGTGGGCAATTCGATGTATGAATAATGCCCTGGGCCCCGGATAAAGTAAAAAGATCTCTAAATAAGATTTTGCGGCAGGGTCGTAGCGCCTATAGGCACGTAAAAAATCGAACATATTATTTCCAACGTCCTTTTAAATTTTCTAAGTAAAAATAGCGGTCAAAGTTATCATTGTAACGCGACCAACTTTCTCCCGTTTGCCTTTCGGATTCAATAAAATTTTGAACTGTGTCGACCTTCGAATCAAGATCATCGATCATCGCAACCATCATGGCTTCCATAAAATAGGGACGCACCGGTGAACCGTACTCAAGCTTACCATGATGAGATAAAACAATGTGCTTCATGACTTCACGTAAATCTTCTGGAAATCCTAAAATACGCTGCGCCTTTTTATCGATGAGTTCGCAAGCTAATTGCATATGGCCTAGCAAGCGCCCCTTGTGCGAATACTGAATTTGCTCGCGTTGAATATCCAACTCCCACACTTTTCCTAAATCGTGAAAGATGGCGCCAAACAAAAGCAAATCCACATCCATATAGGAGTAATGAGCGGCCATCATCTTCATTAATTTGCAAATCGACACCACGTGCTCAAGCAAGCCACCCCGATGCGCGTGGTGAATAGTTTTTGCGGCCGGAGCTTTTAAAATCAGTGGTTTGATTTCTTCATCTTGTAGAGAATCTAAAATTAGCTGCCGAATAGGTACAGTTTCAATTTGCTGTACGATTTGAATAAGTTCGGAATAGAGGGCGTGCGCATCAATTTTTTTATCTTCAATCGAAAATTCTTCTTTGTTAAAAGCATTTTCTTCAGCCTTTTCGACTTTGTGAACAATAATCTGTTTTCGGTTTAGATACAATTGCACCTGCCCCTTAACTAAGATGATGTCACCAATATCAAAGGTGTCGGCCATTTCTTCAACTCGGTCCCATACCCTCGCATCGATGTGTCCGGTTTTATCGCCAATTAACAAACTTAAAAACGCGCGACCGTTTTTACCCATACCCTTCACTTTATCTTTAACCAAAAAGGGACGATCGACGATGGCCTCTTTGTCTACTAAACTTCGAATGGGAGTTAAAGTGGCTTCGCTGCTCATAAAGATTCTCCGGCCGGGGTTAGGCAAAGTTCATTCGTATATCGACTATCGGTAATTGTTAATTGGCTTAAGTAAATTTGATGGCCATCTCGAAAAACAAAAACATAAGTGCCGGCGACTACGTACAGATAACGCAGTTGATTTGTATTTAGTTTTAAAAAATCTTCTTTTTGTAAATTCTTAAACTGACTTTTAATATCAACCCATTTGCCGCAACCCAAACCATAATGTTCATCTTCAATTTTTTTGATTGGCGCATGACTGACGTAATAAAGATGAACTAAATCAGGTAACTTTGAAAACTGATCAACCGTTAAATTAAAATAAAAACTTCCATTGCCCACGACGAACTTTTTTAAATCAAGCTGTCCGCCCCCTTTGGGGTAATCAAATTTAAGGCTTTCAGCACTCAGTACGCCTGGTGATTTATCGTGAAGTTCAATTTGTAAGGGCACAAACACATACACTGGAGTTAAAGTTTTCGTGTCTTCACCAATTTCTTTTACAACTTCCCGCATAAGTTCTTTTGGAATTTGAACCTCTAGCGCCATATCAGAAACTTTATGGCTGGCTTCATTTGAATCAGATGTTTTTTTAAAGCAACCGCCAAGCGAAAAAAATAAAGCCCAACCAATAAAGATGAATTGGACCCAATTTCTCATTCCGTCAACCCCTTGGCTTCAATAACGGGCGTGAAGTCAGTCACTGAGATAAGATGGTCGCGAATAAAAGATTTAGCTAAACTATGCTGTTTAGTTTTTAGCAAATAAGCTAATTGCATCCATTCATTGTAAAAAATTAATTGATGATCTTTAAAAAATTGCAAGTGCGGCGATATATCTAATGGCGGGTCGGCTTGAATTTTGTTGAGCGCAAAAAGAAGGTGATTCAATTCTGATTGAGGATCAAGCTGATTTGTTTTTTCAAGCGCAATAATTTCGTTGTGGCGTGATTGCGAATTTAACGTAAGCAAGGTTATCTGTTGCTTCAAACTTTTATCTTTAATTTTACCCATATTATTGGCCGCATATTGTTGAGCCGCACTGACTTGAGAGCTTTCAAGATAATTATGAATTTCGAATAGCACCACGTCTTCTGGGGATAGGGCCGAACGCACAACAATTTTATATTCTTCTAAAAATGTCCATTGGTAAGCAAGTGGAACTAGTAGACTTGGCTTTTTATAAAGCGCCGAAAATTGTACAGGCGTATTCAAAAATTGGTTCCACGAAACTTTAAATAAAAGATCATTTTTATTCCAGCGTGCTAAGCCCATCTGGCCCAGTAACAGCTCTTTCTTATAATCGTAATAGACCGATATATGTTTTTCAATCTGCGCCGTCAGCGCAGCACTAAGGGCCGCTTTTTTTTCAGTCGGTAGCCCCACATAACTTTGTAAAGCACCAACTAAATACCGGCCCATCGGTTCGTCTTTGTAAAGTTTCATGAAGGTTTCAAAACTGCTTAAAAATTTACTCTGTCGCAGTTCAAGTAACGCTTGATTCTCAACCACTAAAGTTGACGACGGATCAACGGCCCGGGCTTTGATTAAAGCTTCGTTGGCGGCCATTAAATTTTGACTTTGTAAAGCTGACCAAAAATAAATAAGTTGTACGTACATTTTTTGTTGTAACGTTAAAGTATTCTGCCTCGACAAAGATTCAATGTCTTTAAGTTGCACAAGATGATTAGCTTCTAAAACCGGGTAAATTGAAATTATATCCGGCAATATTTTCTTCTGAAAAGAATCAGGAAGTTGAGCATACAATTCAACGACCTTTTGATCTAAGCCTAAGAAATGGTATTTTCGAACCTGTGCGGCCCACTCTTCTTCTTGTTTTTGAATTGCACGTTTTTGATAATACGAGACGGTAAAAACTATACTAGCAATAAATCCAATAAACATTAAAGCGTAGACAAGCTTTTTACGGTTTGATGATGCAACCCTTTTTTGGAAATACTGGTCTTGTGGCAAACCGTATACTTTAGCTTTTTCTTTCAGGAGAGAGTTTTCGCTTTGATCATTTGATAATCCACGCTCTTTGGTTTCCGATACTAAAGAGGCCTCTTGCACGTCAACCTCAGTAAACTGGGGTAAAGAGGCATTCGTTTTGTGATAAGACTCTTCGGTTTTAGAAAAAGATTGAAAAGTTTTTGTGCTTTCGCTTTTAGCATCTAAATCTTTGCGTATTTCTTCGACGATTGATTTAAAGCGCGGATTTTCGCGGATATACAGCCAGCGAGTTTCCATGTCGCGAACTTCGTCAATAAGCGAAATTTGCTTTTTTTTCAGTAAATCTTCAATTTGTTCAATGTGATAAGGTCCTAGAATTCGATTCTCAGATTTGACTAGCCATTTTTTTTCTAGGTTTTTTTCTATCATCTCAATACCTAATGCTTAAAATGACGAGTTTGAGTAATAGCCATATTAATTTTATTTTTTGTGGCCGCATCAAATACCAATTGATCACGATTTGATCCACCTGGCTGCACAATCCATCGAATACCGGCTAAAGCAATTAGTTCAATCGAGTCCGGAAACGGAAAAAAGGCATCACTAACTAAAATGACCTCGTTCATATTTATAATTTTGCCTTGGCAAAATTCTTTCATTCGGTGCAGAGCCTGATTAACGGCATCAACTCGATTAACTTGCCCCATGCCTAATCCAACGGTTTGGTTTTGGTAAACGATCGCGATAGAATTACTTTTAAGATAGCCGGCCACTTTTTCACCGAACTTCATTGATTGCAAAATATCGTCATTAGGCTTTTCCGCTAAGTGGGTCCACGACGTATCTGTAAATGAATCGCTATCTTGGGCCAGTACGCCTCCCGATATTGATTTAACCATCTGCAACTTTTCGTTCGCGGGCGGTACCGTCAAAGTTAAGACCCGAAGGTTTTTCTTGTTAGCTAAAAACTGCAAACTGTCGGGGGTAAAGCTGGGTGCAATCAAACATTCTAAAAATAAATCCTTCAAGGCTTCACATACGGATAAATCAACTTCACGGTTAAAGGCAATGATTCCGCCAAAAATACTTTTGGGATCTGATGCGATTGTTTTTTGGATGGCTTCAAGCAGATTGTTAGCTTGAGCCACGCCACACGGATTATTGTGTTTTACAGCGACGCAAGCCGGTTTTGAAAGTTGGTTAACCAAACCAACGGCGGCGTCTAAATCGAGCAAGTTATTGTAAGAAAGTTCTTTACCTTGATGAATCTTAACTGCACTTAAAGATTTATTTTGCAGTGGATTTTCAAACCAAGTGGCGGCCTGGTGGGCATTTTCGCCGTAGCGTAATGAGCTTTTTTTCTTTAATGGCAAATTCAAGTATTTTAGTTCGTCCTCGGGCTGACTTAGTTTTTGTACGATCAACGCATCGTAATAAGACGTCAAAGAAAAAACCTTTAGGGCTAATTTCTTGCGATCAGTAGTTGATAAATCACCGTTTAAAATTTTTTTTTGAACCCAAGCATAATCATCTGGGTCGCTCACCACTACAACGGAGTGAAAGTTTTTGGCCGAAGCCCGTAAAAAACTAGGACCACCAATATCTATGTTTTCAATCAAATCTTCGAAAGTAGAATTTTCTTTTAAGGCCGTTTGCTCGAATGGATAAAGGTTACCCACTACCATGTCAAACGCTTCCACTTGATGTTCTTTGAGTTGTTGCACGTGATGGGGGTTTCGTTGGTCGGCTAATAAACCCATGTGCACCGACGGGTGAAGGGTTTTTACCCGCCCATCTAGAACTTCTGGAAATTGGGTTACTTCGGCCACATCAATTGCCGGCAAATTATTTTTTTTCAAAAAATCGAGAGTGCCGCCCGTAGATACCAATTTCAAACCTTGCGCACAGAGCGGTTTTAAAAATTCGATTAAGCCCGTTTTATCAGAAGTGCTAACCAGGGCTCGTTTCATTTAAAAAGACGCTTTCGAAAGCAACAGCTTTAAATCATCATTGGTCAAGAATAGCCCGGCGCCAAAGTACGGCGAATTAGCCGCTTGTTTATTAAAAATGTCATTATAACCAGCCGTTAAGTAAAATCCGTAAAATAATTTATAACTTAAGTAAGAACGAAGCTGAATTTTATCAAAGTTGTAAAGATCGGTCGAAAGTTTAAATTTGTCGCGGTAAAAAGTGTAATCGACGCCGAAGCCGCCGGTACTTTCAATAATTCCCGCGCGGAGGGTCCAATCAAAAAAGTTTTTACCGTAGATAAGTGTATACTTAGTTTTGCTGAAAAATGTTTTCTTTTCTTCTAACTTGGTCGTTTGCCCGTTCACAGTACTTTCAAAAGTTGTTTGCTCGACCGTGCCGGCCGGATCAGTAATAACGCCAATGTAATAGTAGCGGTCAAGTCCCGGCTGAATTGTCACGCCGATGGCCGACTTTGTATCATGAACTTCGTTGATGTAATAAGAATTAAAATCAATGCCAGTTGAGGTCTTCGAAGCTGTATCGACCATGCCGCTAATACCTTCAATTGCCGACGAAACGTCTTCCGAAGTTTGTTCATCCGAAATTAATTTGCCGATCGTACCTTCACCGTTATTAATCTTAGTGGTTATGTCGTCGATATTCTTCATTGAATTATCTAAACGGGCCATCGTTTTCTTCCAGGTCTTTTTGAATCCGGCATCACTTTCATCATTAACTAACTCGTCAATGGTTGAAGTAATGTTGTTGACCTGATCAACAATTTCACCAATCTGTTCTTTATTTTCGGAAGTCATTTGCGATAAGTCGCCCGTTAGCTTTTCAATGTTTAGCATGACGCGACCTAAAATATGTTTATTCGTACCGTCATCACTAACCGCTTCTTTTAAATTTTTCGCGACGTCTTTAAGTGAATTTGTAATCTCGCCCACTTGCCCCATCACATCATCAAGCGACCCGCCCGATTTAACGTTAACAATCTGCCCCCCATCTTCTAAGGCCGGGTCGCCAATTGTGCCCGGGTTAACATCAATGTGCTTGTCGCCCAAAATTCCGTTAGCGCGCATTTCAACTGACGCCGAACGAGTTAAGCCAACATCAGAGGTAACCGTTACGTCTACCCGCGCTTGCCCGTCTTGCAATTTAATATCTTTTATCACGCCGATCGGAATACCGGCCGACTTAATCGCCGAGCCTTTGATAAGGCCGTTTGCGTTTGGTAATAAAAACCAAGCTTTTTTTGAGCGGCCCATAAAACTTGGGTCATCGCTGACTTGCATCGACATAAATGCAATCAATCCACCGATGGCAACAACAAGAGCTCCGACTTTGACTTCTGCTAAACTTAAAAAACTCACGTTAGAATCTCCACGAAGAAAATCATTGATGTTTGATTCCTTTATCAACGAACCGTCTGACCAGCTCGAGATCTGATTTGTAAAAATCATCGGGAGTGCCCGCTAACAAAACTTTTCCGGCATCCAACATAACTACAAAGTCGGCAATTCGAAATGCCGCGTGTAAATCATGCGATACCATAATCGAGGTTGTTCCCGGGCGCGCCTTATGTGTTTCGACAATTAAATTATCTACCATTTCAGTTAGAATGGGATCTAATCCTGTGGTTGGTTCGTCATAGATTAAAATTTCTGGATCAAGGGCGAGGGCCCGAGCTAGACCCGTTCTTTTCTGCATCCCTCCAGAGATCTGACTGGGAAGTTTGTTGTTATGAGCCGTATCTAGCCCAACCATTTTTAGCTTCTCGAGCGCGATTTTTTTAACATCTTCGGGGCTCAGCTCGCGGCGGTGCTCTTCAAGTGGAAAACATACATTTTCTAAGACACTCATATCATCAAATAATGCGGCACTTTGAAAGAGCACGCCAAAATTACAACGAAATTTGGTTAACGTATTGTCATCCATGCTAGCTAAATCAGTATCAAGCACGATAACTTTTCCCGAAGTGGGTTTTAATAAACCTAGCATGTGCTTCAGCATCACACTTTTGCCCGTGCCCGAAAAACCGATGATGGCCGTTAAACTTCCTTTTGGAATTTTTAATTCTATACCCTTAAGAATAAATTCTTTTCCATCAAAAGTTTTCTTAACATCTTGTAATACAACGGCGTAATCGCCTTGGCTTTTTGGTGTCATTTCGTAATTCCCAAAAATAAATAAACGATTCGAATAATATTCATTAAGAAATAATCGATAATTATAATACTTACCATACTCATAACTACGCCACGATTGGTAGCTTCCCCCACGCCTTTGGCGCCGCCCGACGTATTAAACCCCTTGTACGTGCAAATGACGGAAAACATAAAACCAAAAATGGCCGACTTGATAAGTCCTTCGTAAATATGATGCGCATCGACCGTGTTTTTAATTTTTTCCATGAACACCGCGTGATCAAGGCCAACTAATTTTGTGCACAAAAACCAAGATCCCACCATGGCCATAAAATCAAATAGCGCGGTTAAGAGTGGCATACAAATTACGGCGGCAATAATTCGCGGGGCAATTAAATACTGTTTGGTATTTACGCCCATCACATCAAGCGCATCCATTTGCTCATTCACACGCATAGTGCCAAGACGAGCTGCCATGGCTCCGCCCGCGCGTGCGGCCACAATCAAACCCGTAAGCACCGGACCTAATTCACGTGATATACCTAGTGCAACCGTTGGTCCGACCAAATCGGTTGCGTTAACTAATTTAAATCCTAAATAAATTTGAAACGAAATGGCTAGGCCCGTAAATACGCTGGTCAGGGTGATAATTCCAACCGATTGATTACCGATAAAATCCATGTGTTTTAAAATTTCACCATAACGGGATGGTTTCGCGAACAGCAATTTAACACTTTGCCACGCAAAAATCGTTACCAAACCAATTTCGCGAATGAAGCCGATGATGACCCCAAAAACGTATGCAGAAAAACGGTCTATGCCCCCGGCAATTTTTTGTATCATGATATTTTAAGTCCCCGGTCGTATTGAGCTAAACCTTTATAATGACGTGGCACCCGCTCACCCACCGACGTGAGCGTTTCCCATACAATGGTGTTCGATTTTTCGGCCTGAATTTCGGCTGATATAAAATTATTTTTTAAATCAAAACCGAAAAAAATAACTTCTTCGTCATTCCATTTAGCTAAATCGTCGTCCGTCACAATACCCGTTACATCAAGCATTAAAAAATCCATGCAAATGCGTCCCACAATGGGGGCGAGCTTTCCCGCAAACAAGGCTTGGCCTTTATTTGAGATCAGGCGGTGCAAACCATCAGCGTAGCCGATTGGTACGACCGCAATTTTTGACGGCACGGTCGCGCGCCACGTGCAGCCGTAAGAAACGGTTTCACCAGGTTGTACGGTGCGAATATTATTAACCACTGATTTCAACGTCATAACCGGTTTTAATTTCATATCGTTAAACTGTGGCGCCGGTTGGTAGCCATACAATGATAAACCCGGTCTGAAGCCCCATTTTTTAATTGATAAAAAATGATTCGCAAGTTTTTGTTTTTTAATCTCGGCCAGACTGGCAATACCGCCGGAGTTAAGTAGGTGAAAATATAAATCGTGCGAGCTAAACGCAGTCATAATTTCTAAAAATAATTTAGTTTGCTGGGCCGAAAATCCTTCGGTCGAAACTGCATCTTCACTTTGAGCAAAATGGGTTAATAATGCTTTTAATTTTAATTTCTTAGATTTTTTAAAGTAGGCCGATAATTTTTCGGCTTGATCGGCATTAAACCCAATTCGATTCATTCCGGTATTAAATTTAAGGTGAACTTTAACGGTTTCATCGGCCACGGCCTCAAGCGCTTGCACTTGCTCCCAAGTGCTTACGACTGGGGTCATTTGATATTCTAATATTTTTTCGGCACCCCGCTTATCGAAACCGCGAAACACCAAAATTTCCGATTTAACTCCGGAAGATCTTAATAAAAGGCCTTCTTCAATCAGGCAAACCCCTAAAGTATCGACCCCAACTTTTTCTAAGGCTAACGCCGTTTGCACATCGCCGTGGCCATAGGCGTTGGCTTTTACCATCGGGCAAATGAATCGGTCATCGTCAGCAACTTTTTTTATTTCAAGCCAGTTTGAGGCTAAAGCATCTAAACTGATATCGGCAAATGTACTACGAAACATTTCCATTAATGACTCACGTATTCACCTGAAAATCAGGTTGATGGCCCTGGGGCGCTTTAAATATACAAATCTTATCGGGACCCTTGGCCGAAATAAAATCCAGCGCTTTACGGGCCGACTCGGTTAAAGAGTCTGAACTTTTCGTCAAACTTGGATATTCGCTAATGCCTTGGCTGACCGTAACCATAAATCCGACTTTGGAAAATGTTTCTAATTTTAGTTCTTGCCGGAGCCGTTCCGACCGAAGGGCTGCGCCTTTGCGATTACAATTTGTTAAAATAATCGAGAACTCATTCTCGGCTGTACGGCACGCAAAATCTGGCAAACGACTGGTTTTTTTTATAACATTCGCAACTTTTTTAATTATTTCATCACAAAATTCACGCCCCTGGCTGACTTCGATTTCACGAAATGAATCAATCGCTAATTTTATAACTGAGATTGGCGCAAAAGATCTTTTTGATCGATCAATTTCTTTTTCTAAAATGCGTTTATAAAAAAGCTGATTATAAAAACCAGTTAAAGTATCTTCAACATCTAAGTGCGCCGGTTGAGCTTCAAGCGAAAGAAGGCTGTACACTAAATTCATTAACGAAAAGTCTTCAGCCACGGCTGCCGTAATTTCTTGCGTCGTGATAAGAATACCTTCAACTTCTTCTTTAATAATTAATGGTAGCATTTTAATTTGATTAACATCCCACTTTCCTTGAATGTATTGAATCATCCGGCTTGGAAATTCACCAATCATAACTTTCTGGTTAAAATCTTCTTCACTTGGCAAAATCTTAAACGACAGGCCTTCGACCCAGTTCTCTGGCATATTCTGATTAGAAACAGAAATATAAGTTCGTATCGACTTAATATATTTTAAAAAGACCCACGACTGCGCTGGAGCTTGTCTGAAAAATATCTGCAATAAGTCTTCTTTTGATTCGGCTGAACGGTATTCAGAAATGCGCATCTGAAACGGTCGTACTTGCGGACCATTCCGTTCAGAATTAAGCGTGTTACTCATTTGCTCTAATTCTTGCTTGGTGTGTTGAAAAGTTTCGTAAACCTGTTCGTTTTGATAAAGACGATATAGATTTTCGCAAATTAAATCAACTCCGCTCTGCACTTGCCGTTCGACCGCTTGACCGTTGCGATCAAAGAATAATACTAAATTGTAATTTTGAAATCCACCAAAGGTCGTGAAATGTTCAGGATTAGATACACAAACTATTTTTATTTCAGTTGATACCGATAATATTTTTTCGACTACTTCGGCCAAGGGCGCAACTAAAGATTCATAGTCTAAAATTACGACGTGCGGTGGATTAATTTTTAATCGCATAAAAAGTTCGTCGACGTCGGCGAAAAAATAAACATCATAACTTGCTTGTGATAAAGCAAAACGAATGCGTGCGCCCAAATCGGCATCTTGCGAAAGAACGTAAACCGAAAATGCGGAGGCGTGCTCACGTATATTCATGATTTTTCGGGCCGTCTCACGGCGACTTTTATTTCGTCGACTTTAAATGTTTTTTTCTTTAACGCAAATTGCGGCTTTTCGATCGGAGCCAAGTTTACACTTGTTTTATAATTCTGCGAAGTCATGGCGGATTGTAAGTCAATAGTGGGCGCCTGATTATCAGGCTCAATGTCGTCAAGTGAAAGTACCTTTTCGATATCGATCAAATCTTGATCTTTTTCAAGATCTTCTAAATCGACCACACCGGTGCGTTCATCATCTTGAAAGGTCTGAGACGAAGGTTGCAGAAATTGCGCGACCGTGGGCTCATCGGCTAATTGATCTTTTTCAATTTCTAGCGATTGCGGAACATCTTTTTTAATAATCATCTTAACTACCACCCCCTGAGGTTCGGCTCTTTCAATTATTAAGTCGCCGCCCGCTTGCCGCACGAGCGACAATGCTTCCGTTAACCCAAGGCCGCGATGATCTTGCTTATTCTTTGTTGTATAAAAAGGCTGCCACAACTTTTCAATATCGACTTGTGAAGATAAACCGGCGCCAGTGTCTTTGATTTCAATCACTGACATGTGTTGTTCGATATCGTAGGCCCGAATTACAATGCGCTTGTTATTTTGATCACGCACGGCCTCTAAACTATTTCTTAAAATGTTTTCAAATGCTTTTCGTAAGTTTGCGACCGGAAGTTCGTAAATTAGATTTGTTTGAATTTGCTTATCAAGCGTAACTCCCGCTAGTTTAAATTCGCGGTCTAAATTAAAAATTGTCTGCTGCAAGGGCGCCATCAAAGTTGATTTGGTTAAGGGGGCATCATCACTTGCCTTGGCCTCGGTTACCCGTTCAACCAGTGAGGCTGGCGAGCTAGATTCGTTAATGGCGACCGGACTTAGCGACGCCACGCGAGGTTTCAAACTTGAATCGTTCATCAAACTTTCGGTTTCTTTTAGATTTTGCGCTAATGTTTCATTAAAGACTTGGTCACGTTCTTGGCGACGATATTTTTCAACTTTTCTTTCGATCGGATCAATACTGTAAATTAATAAACCAATTAAAATAAATCCGAAACCAAGAATAAGCCCCACGACGGCCCACGGAATAACAAATCCGGCGGCCAGCCCCTTCTTAGAAACATAATTCACCGCAATTAAATTGGTGCCGGTGATTTCTTCTTGCTCGATAAGATATTTCGACTCTGATAGCGCCGATGGATCGATAGCCGTGGCTACGTAATCGGCTTCGCTGTGCGCGGCCAAAAGATTATCGGTGGTTTTCAAAAGCGAAGTGATTTTTCCACCACGATTTAAATCAAAGTACTTTTGAAAGTAGTCGGCCGACCCCACGACTAGCAGCATGGGCCCCTTCGCATTAGTAAAACCAATGGCTAAATATTTTCCACCCGCCTGATCGCGAAAAAGCTGCGCCATGATCGGATCACTGCTCGCCGCTTTTTTAAAAGACAGGGCTTTTTCTAAGTACGCCGCATTCCAGCGATCACCCATCGAGCCCGATCTTCCGATGTACTGAGCCACTGTAATACGACTGCCGTTGCGTTGCACTTTGGCGATGGCAAAAAAGGGGTCAAGCTGCACCCAATTCATTTTGCTTTCGTTCAGTTCGGTTTCATAACTTGATAAAATATTTTTTAATTGATTCAATTGGCTAGATACGGCCGTTTTGGTCGCAATAATTTGCGTGCGCAATTGGCTTTGGGCTAAAAAGTACTTTTCTTGGGTAAAATAATCATTCAGCTTGTACAGCACGACGGCTAACAATAGTACTAGGGCTATTGAAATTTTGAAGACAAGTCCTGTCTTCGCGGATGGCTGCGTCCTTGCTTTGCTCATACTCCTATTGTAGTTATGTTTCTCACGAGGAATCAATACATATGAAAATCGATGGCAAGCTAACTTGTGATGTTGCAATTGTTGGTTCGGGAATTGCGGCATTGGCCGCCGCACTGAAACTAGCAGATGACAAAAAAGTTATAATTTTGACTAAAGAAAAAGCGCCGGCGACGAATAGTGCGATGGCCCAAGGTGGAATTGCCGCCGTCACTGATCAAAGCGATAGTTTCGCAAGTCACATTGAAGATACGTTAGTGGCCGGAGCCGGGCTTTGCCACTATGAAGCAGTGCGTAATTTTATTGAGCAAGCACCCGAAAGAATTAAGGATTTAATAAATTGGGGCGTTCAATTTGATGCTGACTCAACCCGCGAGGGGGGCCACTCTTTTCGTCGCGTTTTACACCATGAAGACCAAACTGGCGCCGAGATGCATTCGAAATTATTTCATGCTGTTTTAGCGCATCCGAATATTGAAGTTTTAGAAAATCATTTCGCGATTGATTTATTAGTAAATAAAAAAATTGATCCGACGCTAATGGGGCCGACTAGTATCGTAGGGCTTTACGTTTTAGATAAGGTTGCTGATACCGTCAAAGTTATCGAAGCAAAATCAACCATCTTAGCAACTGGCGGCGCGGGCAAAGTTTATTTATACACTTCGAATTGGAGTGGGGCGACCGGCGATGGTATTGCCATGGCTTACCGTGCGGGCGCGCGCATTTCAAATTTAGAATTTATGCAATTTCACCCAACCTGCCTTTTTCATAAAGATGCGCGAAACTTTTTAATTTCTGAAGCCGTGCGCGGCGAAGGTGGTGAATTAATTAATTCGCAAGGTGAAGCCTTTATGAAAAAGTATCACCGCTTAGGCTCGTTAGCCCCGCGTGATATAGTCGCGCGTGGTATTGATGCCGAGATGAAACGCACGGCCGAGCCTTGCGTGTATCTAGATATCACGCAGCAGCCAAAAGCTTTTTTGCAGAGCCACTTTCCGAATATTTATACCCGGTGCTTAGAGTACGGAATCGACATGTCAAAGCAGCCCATTCCAGTTGTACCCGCCGCCCATTACCTTTGCGGCGGAGTCGTAACGGACGTGGCCGGACAAACTGATTTAGTTGGTCTTTACGCCATCGGCGAAACGGCTTGCACTGGCTTGCACGGCGCAAATCGATTGGCCTCAAATTCTTTATTAGAATGCTTAGCCATGGCCCACAATTGCGCGGTCCATTTAAAAACAAATTGGCAAGCCATTACCGAGCAAACCGTTTTATCGGTTCAGCCCCTTCCGTGGGAGCAGCCCGAAAAAACCGATTCCGATGAGATGGTTGTGATCTCTCACATGTGGGAAGAAATTCGCCGCTTGATGTGGAATTACGTTGGCATCGTTAGATCAACAAAGCGCCTCGAGCGCGCGCAAAAACGATTAGTAAATATTAAATCAGAAGTAAAAGAATATTATTCAAATATGAAAGTGCATTCTGATATCTTAGAACTTCGAAATATTGTTATCGTCGCAAAGTTGACGGTCGAATGCGCTCTGCGTAGGCACGAATCGCGCGGCATTCATTACTCACTCGATTACCCGACGTCGCCACTCGACATGAGCCGCATCAAAGAAATGCAAGGTAGCGATACAATCATCTAGCCGCATTTAGCCGCCATTTAGCTCTTTGCTTTTGACTTCGTTTCTATTCGAAGTCACCCTTATAGGCATGTATCAACAATCCGAATCTTTCTTTAAAGGCAATGACGGCATCAAATTATTTTTACAAAAATGGATTGCGCCCAACGCTAAAGGTACAATTTTAATTACGCACGGCCAAGCCGAACACTCTGACTGTTACCAGCGCTTAGTAGAAGGGTTTGATAATCAAAAATGGAATTTCATTGCTTGGGATCTGCGTGGGCATGGTCGTTCAGATGGTTTACGAGGCTATGCAAATCACTTCGATGATTACATTCTTGATTTTCAAATGTTTACTGATGCGTGCTTGCAATTGCCCGAAGTTAAGAACCGCCCAGTGGTTTTATTAGGACACTCGATGGGTGGCTTAGTGCAGACCTGTTCACTCTTAGAAAAAAATTACGCTGAGGCCTCGGCCCAAGTTTTAAGTTCGCCCCTGTTTGGTGTGGCCGTAGATGTGCCCGCCTGGAAAGACACTGGCGCAACGTTTTTAAATTTGCTTTTACCGAAGTTGACGTTAGGAAATGAAATTAAAAGTGATCAATTAACCAGTGATTTAGATATCATTCGTGAATACGAGCAAGACCCTTACCGCCACAATCGCATCTCATCGAGTGTATACGTTGGGTTTAAGCGTGAGTTCCCGAAAATTCTAAATAGAGCTGAAGAAATTACTTTACCAACTTTATTGCATATCTCTGATCAAGATCCGGTTGTCTCAACCGAAAGCGCGTTGAAGTTTTTTGACCGCCTCGGCAGCCCTCATAAAACTTTAAAAATTTTTAAAGGTGGCAAGCACGAACTTTATAACGACACCATGCGGGCCGAAGTTTACCAAACAGTGATTCAGTTTTTAAAACCGTTTATTGGCGAGGTTTAAGTGAACAAGATGAAAATCAAATTAACAATTCTATTATTAATGATGAGCGTCGGTTACGCTTCGTGCGTGACGAGATTGGCGACGCCCACGGGTGTGCCCGAAATCAGTGTTGCCGACTATGAATCGGCCATTGCCGCTAAAACAAAAAAAGTAGAGATCTACGATGGTTTTTACAATCAAATAACCGTGCAAGGCACGCGGCTTGATTCTAGTCTGACCGAATCGCAATTATCGCACAATGCCCGCTTATTTCAGTGGGACCTGACTAAATACAATGATGAGAAGAATAAGGCGATTAGCAAGCACGCCTCAAATTCAGAATTTTTTATAAGTTTCTACACGCCCGAAAGAAAACACAATGATCTTTCAAAAATTAAGACGATGTGGAAAATGTTTTTAGATGTTGATGGTCAGCGTTACGAAGGCAAAGCTGTCAAAGTAAGAATGACGCTATCAGAACTTCAAGTTGCGTACCCTTACCATAACCGTTGGTCGACCCCATACATCGTAACATTCCCCGTCGCCACCGCACTCACAGAAAACAAGCCAGTCACAGTTACTTTCACGGGCGCTATTAGCTCATCGCAGCTTAAATTCGAATAGCACCCGGTACCTTGTTTGGTAAGGGTTGGTTTAGTCCCTAACCCTTTTTTTTGGCCTGTTGTAAAAAATCTTGACGATTTTTAATGGCTAAAACGACGTAGCTTTCTGTCGGCCTGGTATCAAATTCGTATAGAGCTTTGATGGCAACTGCTATGAGGAGCTTTCAAATGAAATTAATTCTGATTATTACTTTAATAT
>JACMNA010000077.1 GCA_014378765.1 Bdellovibrio sp.
ATAATTGTGATTGGCGTGAAAGGCCAATCACTTCAGATGTTTCACGCAAAGCTAAAGGAATTTGTTGAAACCCCACATGAGCACCTCGCACAATTGGCACTAAACTATAAAGAAAAAGCGCAATCAATGCGGGCGTATCACCAATTCCGGTCAATCCCAGCATATTAAGGGGCTTAATCAATACGACTAACAAGGCTAAGCTAGGTATCGTTTGAATAGCGCCCGTTAAACCTAATATTATTTTTCCGGCACCTCGTTTTTTAGCGGCTAATATACCTAAGGGAACGCCCATGAGGATTGCGAAAAATAATGAGACGATAACTAACTTTAAATGCTCCTGCGTGCGCAGCGCAATTCGTTCGGCGCGGCTCGATTTCTTTTCATTCGAATTTATCGCAAACTTTTCTTTTAAAAAGACGGCGGCCACCTGTTCGGTTGGCATCTTTTTTATTTTGGCTTGATTATTCATTTCGATCATCAGCGGCTCAGAAACTTTTCCGGAAAACAATTGCAGCGCCTCTAAAAAATTTGATTCTCGTTTTGCGGTGGCTAGACGGTATAAGTACACCGCTTCATATTTTGGAAAATAATTTAGATCATCGGTTAGCACTAATAAATTGTAATATTGAATTTCAGCGTCCGTCGAATAAAGATCAATCACTTCAATGTCGTTTGTTTCAAGCGCACGGTACGCCACGTCGTGGTCAATCCCCCGCAGCTTATCTTGCGGTAAGTTATACTTTTCTTTTAGCGCGGGCCAACCGTCTTTTCGCTGCAAGAATTCTTCACTTAAACCCAACTTTAGCTCGGGATGCCGAGCTAAATCTGAAATGCGCGCGATACCTAAATTGGCTGCTCGATCTTTTTTCATTCCGATGGCGTAAGTATTATTAAAGCCCAAAGGCTCGGTGATGCCGATGCCATTTTTTTCTAATTCGGTTCTTAAATCTTTAAAACTTGAAAATTTTTGTTTAAGCAACTCTTCTTCGATTGTGCTTGAGTATTCCGGATAAACATCAATATTGCCAGCCACAAGCGCATTCCACAAAATACGAGTTCCACCCAGTTCCGCAATATGCTTGGCGGCAAGGCCCTTGTTAACTAAACTTTGCCGAGCTAGTTCACCTAATACAACTGATTCGGTGAATTTTTTTGATCCTACTTTAATTTCGGTTTGCGCGTGAACATTTAAGCCGAGGCTTGTCAGCCCAAAAATGAAAAATCTAACAAATTTCATCGTAAATTTCATCTTTAAATTCATTATGCCTCTTCATTCATAGCGAGCAGATCATGACGCTGCGATTGCACAAATAATTTAACAAAATCGTTGGCCGGATTTTTAACTAAATCTTCAAAAGCTCCTTTTTGTACGATGCAGCCTTGATGAATTAATACTATTTGATCGGCTAAATAGCCCGCTTCAAATAAGTCATGTGTAACAATAATCACGGTTTGGTGCATTTTTTTAAATATTTTCTTTAAATCTGATTGCAGCTGTTTACGTGTAATTGGATCTAATGAACCAAAAGGCTCATCAAGTAATAATAAGGACGGATCTAAAAAAAGTGCGCGCATAATTCCTATACGCTGCCTTTGGCCACCAGAAATTTCTCGGGGATACCTAGAAAGCAATTCGAAAGAAATTTGGGTCAGTGCTGCCAATTCTATAATTTTTTGCTGTATTTTTTCGCTATCAAGACCGGCTTCTTGACCGACAATGGCAATATTATCATAAGCGGTAAGATGAGGAAATAACCCTCCATCTTGAATAACGTAGCCCATTTTTTTTCTAAGGTCAGGCCAGTTGATTCCTACCAAATTTATTTCATCAACCGTGATGGATCCGGCATCAGGTTTTTGCAAACCACAAATCATTTTAAGCAGCGTGGTCTTACCCGATCCACTTAAACCTAATAGGGCTGTCGTTGAGCCTTGCGGAACGGTAAAGCTGATATTCGTTAAAATGTTCTTTTTTGCAAAGCTTTTTGATATACAATTAAAGTGAATCACTAATTATTAGTATTAAGGTAACTATCGAAACTGGCAAGGGCTGAAATAAAAAAATTAGGCTGCTTGCCAGTTCAGCCGTTTGCCACTTCTACTCAATCTTTATGACCGAATAACTGCTTTAAGTATTCTAATGGGGTTGGATAATTAAAATGCTTTTCTACCAGGGGGCGATAAAGTTCGGCCACCTCTGGGTTTGCGCCGCCATCATATTCGCTGCGATGATACCATCGCAGCGCGCCCATCACTGCATTTTTCTCGCCCAATAAAGTGTTACCGAGATTGGACGGCCTTGTAACCGAATAAATATACCGGCTCAACGCGGAAATTGGAGTAGGCTTATAGTAATAAGCTAATAGATGTTGAACGACGACATTATTATCATCTACGTCATTGGGTTGCTTCCATCGGGGAATCCAATGATCATCTTTTAAATGCAAAGGAAGGGCAGTAATCAAAGTGCCAAAAAGTTCAATGGTGTCATAAACAAAAAGTAATGGGTAAAAGGCGGCGGTCCACCAACCGCCGGCGCGAATGAACTGGGCAACATTCAAGTGCATCGGATCAGGAATTTTCCAGTTATTTTCAGTGTCAGCAATTCTCAGAACATTTTGCGCAAATAAACCTCTTTTGGCCGTCGCCCAAAAAAGTCTTCCCAAACGAGGATAGTCTTCATAAGCGGCACAATAAGCAATCACCGGCAAAACTTGATCACGAGAAGTGGTGCGAGGATTAGAATACCATTTGTTAGGGTCAGGATGTCGAATATAGATGCCCGGTTTAACTTCAAATTGACTGATAATATCTTCAGAAGCGGGCCGCCGCACAGAAGCCGGAAGTATAGAAACAGTATTTGAAAAATGATCTAAAAGAAGCTTTTTACCAAAAGCATACATGGCCTCTCGGTGGAGGGTATCTCCGCCGTCCATATCTTTTTGTACAATGACTGCAAAGGCGTCGATATACATTCGTTCATTTTAAAGCATTTTCTGTATATAAAGATTTTTTTCGAAAAAGATTTTCTCAAATCAGTTTAAAAAAGATATTTCGGCCGCATCGTCTCAGCTTGAGAAAATTCTGATGGCAAACTATCTGTTGGCAAAATAATATCTAAGTTTTTGGTTAAGCGGCGCTGTGCCCGTTCGCCACGTATATTTTTTTAACGTCGATTTTTTGCGCAGGCACCCCACCCCAGGTTTCACCCGCCGGCACGACCGTCTTAGGTAGCAGAACAGAATGAGGTAATATTTTAGCGCCATCGCCAATAGTGCAGCCGCCCATGATGGTCGCTTTTAATCCGATAGTGCAATTCGAACCAATCACGACCGGCGCAATGACCAGCAAACCGCCTTGGCCGTAGTGGGCGACGATCGTAACTGAGCCGCCAATCGTAACTTTATCTTTCATAACAATCATTGACGGATCAGAAATCCAAGTAGAATTAATAATCGTACCTTTGCCGATTTTCATGCCCATCATTTGATAAAATAAAAGCGCTAACGGTGAAGGGGTTACAAATTCTAAGAAAGTAAATCTGGCTAAGTAAGTAAGGCCATTGTGCACGAACCACTTTAAGGATTGAGCCGAATAATAGTTACCACGCCATTCAGCCAAGCGCCCAATGACTATTTTATTAACCAGCGGGGCCACAAATATTAAAGTGGTACCGTAAATAAAATAGCCAGCCGCTAAAGAAAGCGCGAAACATAAATTTTGAATAATACTTGAAGAGTCTTGAGTCGCTGCCTGTATATACCTAAAAAAGGCTACCGACGGAGTTAAACTTGCTCCTAAGATTAAGCATGCTAGCAGATAAATTGGAATCATTGTCACTAGTTGCATAACAACTTTAAATCGTCGCAGCAGTCTTTCAAACAGCCCCTTGAGGCCAGTTAATTCACTAGTTGTTGCGTCGAGATCTATTTTATTCTTCATGCCTTAATTATCGGCGAATTTGGCCTGATGTTTTAACTTTAACGTCGATATAGCGCGAAAGCTCGACTAATGTCTGACTCATTTTTCTTTGTTTAGAAAACTAATTAACAAAAGTAATAATGGTAATTTTTTTGCTAAGTAATTCAATGACTGCTTGGAGAGCCTTGTTTTTCGTAGCTTTCATGGCTGCGCAAAAACGCGCACCAAATAAATCAAAGGGCGGAAATTGTTCGCCATCGTCGTCAATCAAAACGAGCGCCCTCAGTTTTTGTTCATTTTTGGCAATGTGCCTCCTAGCGATGGCCTGGTGATTTGGGCTGTAGTCCGACAAGCACATTTTTATAGTTGGCTACTTTTAGTTTGATCAGTTTTTTTAATCTCAATTGCCCTTAGTGCTTGCTAACAATAAATAACGTTATCGGTTGACGTTAAAGAAGTTATAACGGGCTTAGCCCCTGCGACCAAAGTCAAAAGCAATTGAAGCATTATATAGAAATTTTCTTTCCTGTAATGTTTTAGGCAGTAAAAATTGCTTGTCAAAAATTTCGCAAACTTTTAAAGCTTGATGGTTTCAAACTCGACCGCAAAGTAACTAGCATCCCATCAAATCCCATCATTACGCTAAGACTCCCTTCGTAGGATGTTTATATGTTTCGAATTATCTTAAGCCCATGAATACATTTTCACCGCCCGTGCAGATTTCTAAGCTTCAAGTCAAAAACTTATCTATTGATATTCACGTCGTGCGTGAAGATCTACTTCCGGGCGGCACCAAGCAGCGGGCTATTATTCCCTTTCTACAGGATTTACAAAAAAATAATTATAATGAATTTATCTACGCGAGCCCCTTTTGTGGTTTTGCCCAAGTGGCCTTAGCTTACGCCGGAAAACATTTGGGAAAAAAAATTACCATATTTTGCGAGACTATAAAAAATAAAGAAGGTGATGATGCCTTTCACGAAATGAGCTTACTTGCGCAAAGCTTGGGCGCCCATTTAATTGCGAGCGCAAATCTTACTGAAGCAGAGACACTAGCAACTGAACACGTTGAATTGAACATGACGGCCTTCAAAATTCCGTTGGGGTTTAATCACCCGGCTTTTATTTTGCATTACGCCAAAGCGTTAGCCGATCAATACCGAATACTATGCGATAAGTTGCAATTTACACCTCGCGCGCTGTGGCTACCCATTGGCAGTGGCACCTTAGCGCAGTTATTTCGAAAAGTTTTATCGCCCGAGACGCTGATTAATTGCGTTGACGTTGGCGTGCTACCGGCTGCAGATCAGCGTATCGCCTCGATACACCATATGGATAACATCAATTTTTATCGAACTGATTTGCAATTTCATGAGGAGTGCACGATGACGCCCCCGTTACCTTCAAATAAATTTTATGATGCGAAAGTCTGGCAGTATATAGAGCAGTACGGTCAACATAATGACGTCTGGTGGAATGTCGCCCGCTAACTAGAACTTGATGTGAATGATACCCACTGGATCAGTTGAAAACCCGCGCTGAATTTGTTGACGTTGACGGAGCTCGACTCCGGTAAATTTACTTTTTAATTGAAAGTCGGCGCTGGCTTGATCGAACGTTAATTTTTTAAAAGCAACGTTGCAAGTAAGCTCGCCCACATTTTTTATGCAATTCATGTTTTCATATTCAGAGTTCATTTTGCTTTGCCCGTTAGTAAATCGCCCCGTAAATTGCACGGAGTTCACGGCCCCCGTTAGTTCAGTGGGCACGACGTATTTGATAGTCGTTAAACCTTGAACTTGTTTTACACTTGCCAGCGGCATGGCAAAAAAACGGGCCTGACCAAAATCTCCAAATTTTTGTGGTACCTCATACGCCGCATTGGCATTGAAATTTATTTCGGCGGCAGATCCGGTAATCGATAAAGCTAAAATTAAATTAAAAAATAAATACTTCATAAAATTCCTCTCTAGGTAGGTTTAGGTAAGCGCGTATTGCGTCGCGCGACCTTGTCCGATTCGTAGCACAAAATTCTTTTCGTATAAAGCCCTTAGATCACGATTGGCCGTAATTTCCGAAATTGAAAACAGTTTTTGCGTATTCTTCACCGCAATAAATTGATTTTGTTCTAGATACTTTAGAATTTGTATTTGCCGCGAATTCAGCCCTGCCTTCAAAAAACGATCATAGCTGATTGGGGCCGTCGGAGGCTTAAAGAGCAACGTCGGTGCGGTGGCTGATTTAGATTTGACGGCGTAATCAAACACCTGTGCTTTCAGGTGATAACCAAGTTCAGTTGTTTCTAAAAACCCAGCGTGCTCGCCTAGAGTTTTTCTTAAATTGGAAAAGGCCGAATAGATGAGTGAGTCGTGGCGTAGGGGGTCATACGTGTACCCCCAAATAGTTTCTAATAGCTGCTGTTTCGTTTTGAACCCTTCAGCTAATGTGCAAAGAATTTTGTAATTTAAACTCGAAAGCTCGCCCGGTTTATGGCTAATGAGGTTGCTATCAATGCACGTCATACTTTTTTGTTCAAAATTAAGTAAGATATATTTTTCACCCATGGCAATTGGTAAAAAACGATACAGCCATGAAAAAAAACTGGTTTTAATAATTATTTTTCGAGCCTGCTCTGGTGACTGACTGGCTTTTAATAACATTTGGTGAATTTCATCATCGGAACTTTTTAATTTTTGCGAAACTTGGTCATAGTCCCTCGCTAAGATATTTTCATTCTTAACCAGGTGAAATGTTTTACTCAGTACCAAAAGCTTTTCGGCAAGGTCTTTGGTACTTGCCGGCCCGTCTATTTTTCTTAATATTTTAATTTCAATTCCTAAAAGCTGAATTTCATAAGTTTGATCTACGAAATTCAGACTTTTTTTACCCGACCGAATAAAATGCAGCGCCGTTGATAATTCATTTCGTAAAAAAGAAAGTTCAGCCCAACGTAAATTTAGCCTTACTTCTTGCCGACGATTCTGCGCCTTGTAGATTAAAGGCGCAATGACTTCAAGCACTGTTCCGGCCGCCCGAAACTGCCCACGCACCATCAGCTGCCGACTCAGTTCAAGGCCCAAATTCGAGCGCGTAAAATTATCTTTCTGCAGCGATAACTGATATTTCGTTTGCAATTCTTGAAACGAATTTTCTAAACCAATTCCGTATTCGTTTAAATAAATGAGGCACGAGGTTTCAATTGCGTGCGATAAAGCTTGATTACCAATTTTTTTTGCAAGCAAGACGGCATTTTGTAAATGCCCGACACCCTCATTGATTCGCCCAATTTGAACTAAATTATTTCCAAACAAATCAAGACTGAGTGACTTCATCCAGATATTTTCTTGCTTCATTGCGGCGCGCAGTGATTTTTTGCTCCACATTTGTGATTTTTCAAACTGCCCTAAGTAATAAAGAAAAAATGAAATTCCCTGAGTGACTAAAAAATGAATGCTGGCATTTTTTTGCTTGGCACTTGCATCTAAAGCTTTGTTTTGTAACAGGTGCTGCTTCGCTTTTTTATAGTGCGACCGCCGCGTCCAGCCTAAAGCTAGAAAAAAATGTCCGTAGGATTTTTGTTCGTCGCTTAAAACTTTTTTTTGCGAATCAAATAAGGCCTGACACTCCTCGGTACGCCCTAGAAAACTAAGGCTTCCTAAAATGTAGGGCATGTCTGCCTTATTAATTTTACGGGTTTGATCATAAGCTTTCGCTAAGACTTGCGCATAATCACCCTGATAAAAAAGCTGTTTAATTAATCCCATCAAAGCCCATCAAAGCCCATCATAAGGTAATATACTTGCGCTCACAAGTTAGTTGAAAGTTTTACTCAACGACAATTACACCCGCCATGCCACTGCCATTTATGTTTCCGTGCGCATCACAGAAATAACCAAAAGTGCCGCGGGTTTTCATAACGCGCGTCTGCGGGGTAATAAAATTGCTACCCGTCGCAAATGGGTTACGGACCCCACCAATATCGGGCATCGATGCTAAGGGGTGGCGCGCACTGCCGTCGATGGTAACGGTCGCGCCTACTTTTACGCGCAAACACTTTGGCGTAAAAGCCATTCCGGCCGTGGTAATACGATTGTTGGCGGTGCCGATTACAAACTGCGCCGTCGTACAACCAGCCGTATCCGCTGCGACTTGCGCTAAGGAAATAATTGGTGCGACTATTAAAGCACCCGTGATAAAAACTTTCGACGCAAAACTTACTTTTAATTTCATTGTGAACTCCTTTTAAGTTGACTAACTAATTGATTGGGCTTGGCATACAGAACATAATTGCACTTACATTTAATCGGGTCGATGCATTGAAATTTTCGGGAATGAAGACCGCAGCTTGGTCACTGCCGCGATGGCCTCTAGAAAAATCTAACGATTGCGCTGACTCAGCTTGACCAAAATCAGCGGTCAGTTGAGTTTCAATAAGTTTATTTTGATAACTTGCATAGGCCGACAGGTGACTCGATTGAGCCCACTTCATCACTTGCGCCGCGAACTCTGAGTGATCGCTTTCGGTCGATAATTTGACGGGACTGAGCTTACCGCTAAGTCCCACCTCAAGATTTCCGGTCAAAGCATTCATTTCAAAGCGCACGATCGTACGATGATCGGCGCATTTGTTACTGATCCCATACGGGGTTTGGCACGTGTAGTAGGCCGTGGCCACTTCAACTTCACCGTAACAATTTAAATTATTTCCAGACGAAGTTAAGCCACCAGTGGCCTGACTAACAATTGCGAAACCAGTTATTAACCCTGCGAATGTAGTTTTCATATTTCCACTTTCATTGATTAAAGCCCGACTCGCCCCGATACGAACGGCTTGCTCTTGATCTAGTGTTTAAGGCTTTTTTTTTAAAAGAAAAACAGTAAGCGACTAAGCAAAATGATGGGATTTGACGGGTTACAGCGAATAAGTTGTAGGGGGCCAGACCAGAATGACAAAATTTCATCAATCAGTGTTGATTAATCTTTAGCTTTTGAAGTTTCATCGTTGGAAGGGATTTCGCAAAGGTCTAACCATTGTCCTTTGCGCCCCAATCGCGTGGCACTTGGCGATCAGTAAATGTTTCATATTCAGTAATATTATTGCGGGAGCACCATTCTAAAAGCGCTCGACCCTGCATTTTTGTCGAGAAAATTTTAAAAAAATGCCAGTCAAGACTCAAAATCTTAGAAAATGAATTAATGAGGCCGCAATTTAAAAATATTTTATTTAATCCTGACGACTGAGGCAAAAATCACCAACATCCCGCTTCTTTTGCTCGGGCATTCTGAATAATTGCCCTGAGCTTGTTCACGTACCGGTAGTACATAAAAGCATGAAAATATAGTGGTGCCATTTTTGTTTATGGCTGTAATAAAGTGGCGTCTTATTGCCTAAATTGATGACTAAGACTGCTACACTCGATTTATATCAAAATAATTAAATTTTGGAGGCATAACAGTTGCAACTTTTTCAAGATTATAGGAAACCCTCCTCATGCAAAACGTAAGTGCACCACATATAGTTTGGCTCAAAGCGCTGCTCCTAGCATTGATTCCAATTTTGCATTTTTTAATTTGTCGCTATCAAACGCTTCCCGAAAACGATTTTCATCTTAGAACGCAGATTTTTTGGTCAGGAATGTTCGGGCTTTTTAGTCTTTTTATTAGCCAGGCTTTTTATGTTTTTAAAACCCTTCGCCTTTCGCCCCGTAAAAGTGATCCGCTTATTATGGCTGTCACGCTTGTGTTCGCCGATCTACTATCTAAAATTTTTGTCAATTTAATTACAACTTTACCACCTTATTTTACTTGGGCACTTATAAGTCGCTCCATCGCAATTGCCGGCATTTGGTATCTAGTTTCTCATATTTTTTCGTTCGCCGTACGCGCTTTTAAATATCAAATTCGAATCGGTATTTTCGGAACCCAAAAAGACATTCAATATCTTGCAAAATCAGTCCGTGGTTATGAAGCTGAAAATTTTGTTCATTTTTCTTTGGTCGAAAACAATTTTCGCGTCAATTCGTATGATATTTACGCCTACTCTGAAAATTCGCAACATAGTGACGAACAAGATTATCAACTGATTCAACTTATCTTTCATCACGCTCCCTTAATTGATATTCGTGACATTGCCGAAGAATTCGATTCGCATGTTAATTTAGAAAGAACTCATATTTCTGATGTATTGACCTGGGCTCGTAAA
>JACMNA010000078.1 GCA_014378765.1 Bdellovibrio sp.
GCGACGAGGCCCGTGGCCGGGTTCAAATTATGCTGGCCGCCAGCTTAATTAAATCAAAGCGTCTAGATTTGCGGCTTACGGCTGAGGTTCTAAGAGTGTTAGACGCTAGAGTCATAAAGATTTGTGAACGTTTGTTTTAATTGTCTAAAAGCAATGAGTCACCTGCGCCAGACTTTTGGCGTTATTTCACGATTAATTGTGGTCATTTGAGCGATATGTAAGTAATATGTAAATATGACTGAATTAACACCCCGATTAGCCGCCATTCAGAAAAAGCTAGCCGTCTTAGCCGATGCCGCCAAATACGATGCCTCTTGTTCGAGTAGTGGGGCGCAAAGAAAGCGCGATCCGAACGGAATGGGTAATTCGGAGGGCATGGGGATTTGTCACAGTTATGCGCCCGATGGGCGATGTATTAGCTTACTTAAAATTCTTTTAACTAATTTTTGTATTTACGATTGCAAGTTTTGTATTAACCGTATTTCAAGTAACGTGCAGCGCGCGAAATTTACGCCCGAAGAAGTTATTTGGTTAACTTTAGAATTTTATCGTCGGAATTATATTGAAGGATTATTTTTAAGTTCAGGCATTATCGAAAGTTCAGACGCGACGATGGAATTATTAATTCGAGTCGCGCGTGGATTGCGAGAACAACATAAGTTTAATGGCTATATCCATTTGAAAGTTGTGGCCGGGGCTTCTCAGGAATTAATTGAAGAAGCCGGAAAGTGGGCCGATCGCATTAGTGCTAATATTGAAATGCCGGTACAACCTGATCTTGATTTGTTGGCGCCAGCTAAAACGATTGATGCGGCTACAAAAGCGATGGCGCAAATTGCTAATAAAGTGATTGAAACAAAAGACAACTTAAAACATTTTAAATCAACGCCGAAGTTTGCGCCGGCAGGTCAAACCACGCAGATGATTGTTGGCGCGACCTCTAGCCCTGATGCCGAAATATTAAAAACTTCGCAAGAGCTTTATAATAAATTTTCTTTAAAGCGAGTTTATTATTCGGCTTATAGTCCGATTCCCAATGCCGATGCACTGCTTCCGGCGGAAAAACCTTCATTAGTGCGCGAAAACCGGTTGTATCAAGCCGATTGGTTACTGCGATATTACGGCTTTACCGCGAATGAATTAGTGAATGATAAAAACCCAAATTTAGCTTTAGATATTGACCCGAAGACGAGTTGGGCCCTAGGGCATCGTGAATCTTTTCCGGTTGATGTTAATAAGTCGCCGAAAGCGGCGTTGCTAAGGATACCAGGCGTCGGAGTTAAAAATGTGGAACGCATTTTACAACTTCGACAATTTCATAAGATTACCTTACTTGATTTACAAAAAATGCATATTACCATATCGCGAGCTAAATATTTTGTAATTACGGCCGATCATAATCCGAATATTTGGCTACTAGATTCTGAATCTCTTGATGCGCGATTGAAGCCAAAGGCCGTTCAACTTTCGCTATTTGATCAACCCGCTCAAGACACTTCCGTGAAATTACCTTATGTTGCAGCCGCAGTTTGAAAAAAACTTTGACAGTTGGCGATTGGTCGCACGTGATTTGATTGCGAACGGCACAAGTCCTAACCAAATTAATTGGAATCAAGATGTGCTTTCTCTATTTTCATTTGAAGCTGGTGAAAATAATTTGTCTGCATCGCGGCAAAAAAATCAGAAAAGTAATTTAATGATTGCAGTGCCGCCAGAATTTATTGAACTGGCAAAACTAGTCTCGTATGCGCGCGATGACGATCGATGGAATTTGCTGTACCGAATTTTATTTAGGCTTCGATTTGAAAATGCCAACTTGTTAAAAATTAGCGTCGATGCGGATATTCAAAAAGCTGAGTCTTTACAAAAATCAGTGCGACACGATATTCATAAAATGCACGCGTTTGTTAGGTTTAAAAAAAACATCGTTGAGGGTGAAGATATTTACGTGGCTTGGCATCGTCCTGAGCATTTAACGGTTCGTCCGGGCACTCCATTTTTTGCGCGTCGTTTTGGTGACCGCCGGTGGTCGATCTTTACCCCAGACGAATCCGCGCACTGGGATCTTAAAGAACTTACGTTCGGGCCCGGAATTCAACAAAATGAATTTAAAGCCACCGATGATTGGGATGAGGTTTGGAAAACCTATTATAAATCTATATTTAATCCGGCAAGAATAAAAATAAAGATGATGAAATCAGAAATGGCCCCCAAATATTGGTCAAGCATGCCCGAAACTAGTTTAATTCAGGATTTAATTCGCGAAGCGCCTCTGCGATTACAAAATATGATTGAAAACCAAAATCGAGCGGCGGTGGTTGACCCTCATTTAACATTGCCCGAATTAAAAATAGCCGCACAAAGTTGTACTGCCTGCCCCCTTTACGCGCAGGCCACGCAATCGGTGTTCGGCGTAGGTCCACACGACGCCGAAATCATGATTATCGGCGAGCAGCCGGGCGATCAAGAAGATTTAGCGGGCACACCCTTCGCGGGGCCAGCGGGCGCGGTGCTTGATGAAGCATTTGCAAATGCTGGAATTGACCGAAATCGAATTTATTTAACCAACGCCGTCAAACATTTTAAATGGACCCAGCGTGGAAAATTACGAATGCATCAAAAGCCCACGGGCGGCGAGATGCACGCTTGCAAACCTTGGCTTGAAGCCGAGATCGCAAAAGTTAAACCAAAAATTATTATTGCGTTGGGTGCGACGGCAGGTACGGCCATCATTGGGAAACTGCCTAAAATAGGCGACGAGCGTGGAAAAATTATTACGAGTTTAAAAATCGCTCCTCAAGTTATTTTATCGTGGCATCCGGCCGCGATATTACGCGCCAGTGACGAGGCTGAGTCGCAATTGCGACGAAAGCAATTGGCCGACGATTTGCGCTTAGCAATTCAGAGTGTTTCTTCTTTCCCAGTCTAAAGCCGACTTACAAATCACTTCTAAGTGATCGTACTTAGGCATCCAATTAAAAGAACTTTTTATTTTATTACAGTTAGCCATTTGGCTTGAGGGGTCGCCCGCGCGTCGCTCAAGTTCTTGAATTTTAAATGTCACACCCGAAACTTTTTGCATGGTTTGCAAAACTTGTCGTACTGAAAAACCCTTGGGGTTTAAAATCAGCCGGCATCTTAAAAAAAGAAAATTTGAATTCAGTGTTTCCACATAAAACTTCACATTGGATTGGGCGATTTGTACACGATGCTTGTCCGTATGCTTACGATAACAATTCGCCAATTGAATTGGCCGCCGGCATGACTTTCACCGTCGAGCCCGCGCTGTATTTCAAATCTAAAGATTCAAAATATAATGGAATCGGAGTCCGCATTGAAGATGTGGTATTGGTCAACGAAATGGGCTGCGAAATTTTATCGCATGCGCCAAAGGAAATTGACGAAATTGAAGAAATTCGTGCGTTTTCTTTTGGTCACAAGCGCCGAGCGTGATAACTACGTTGATTTTAAATTAATTCTACTCAACTTGTTTTTTCATATTCAAGAAAACGCAAGCAACTTATGCATTTTTGATGAAATAACGTAAAGATTTAACAAAATATTTCGAGACGAATAAAAGAAAATTCAATACTGTGTTCTTAAACATTAACCGAGGTTATGAATGAACTTAGCTGAAATCGAATCTCAACTTGCGAATAAGATTGCAATTTTAGCTTCAAACGAAGATCCGGCGCACGACTATTTACATTTTAAACGCGTAGTGCAAATAGCAAAAAAAATTGCTCTTCAAGAAAAAGCAAAAATGGAAGTGGTTCTGCCGGCGGCCTGGTTGCATGACTTTGTCATTATTCCTAAAAATGATTCTCGACGCAAACAGGCTTCGAAATTATCGGCGGAAGCCGCGCTTTTGTTTCTAAGGGAAATTAATTATCCGGAAATCTATTTTTCAGAAATTGCTCACGCTATTGAGGCTCATAGCTTTAGTGCAAACATTGAAGCAAAAACAATTGAAGCGCAGATTGTGCAAGATGCCGATCGCTTAGACGGGCTAGGAGCCATCGGCCTTGCACGGTGTTTTGCAACCGCGGGTCTGATGAGACGGGCGTTCTACGCTGAAAATGATCCGTTTTGTGTGTCGAGACCCGTTGATGACAGCCGGTTCACCATCGATCATTTTTACGCGAAACTATTTAAAACGGCAGACACTTTAAAAACCAAGGCAGGCCGTGACGAGGGTGCAAAACGTGTGGTGATCATGAAAAGATATTTAACTGATCTGGCGACCGAAGTATAATGGGCGAATCACAAAATAGAACCGACTTATTCAAAACATTGACAAAAAATTTATAGCCAACAACCATAGCTTCATGGACCGCACAAAATCGATATTCATTTTTTTATTTTTTGTCGTGGTGGTGGGCTGCGCCACACATAAACCTCAATTAAAAACGGAAAATTTTTTAGCAGAAATTTTAGCGCATCCTACAACTATTGCTGGCGTTGAACTGCAATCTCGGTACTGGTCTCACGAAAAGTACTTGGTTCATTTTATAAGTAACGTGAATGAAAATAACCGAAACTTAGCACCGATTATTTATATTCACGGCCTGGGCGGCAATTTAGAAGATTTTTCAGAGCTCATTAAATTAGTGCACGCGGGTAAAAATACTCGTCCTTTTTATGCGATTGATTTACCGGCGTTCGGAAAATCATTTACCAGCAACGCCGATGTATCGATTCAAAAATACTCTGAAATGCTACGCGATTTTATTTCGACTTTAGCTATTCCTAAAATTAATTTAGTTTGCCACTCAATGGGCGGGCAAGTTTGTATCAATTACGCTTTAGCGAATTCAGAAAAAATTAAGCTTTTGACTTTAATCGATGTGGCAGGGGTTTATCAACGTTCAGATTACGTGAACCAAACGATCCACCAGCATTTGGGTATTAATTCAGGCTTGGTTGACTTGCCTGGTTCAACCAGCTTGGGCGAACTAGTATGGTACAATCAGCAGTTTACGCGAAAAATGATTACCAGTAATCCGTTGGTTTTAATGGCAATCGAAAGTTATAAAGAAAATTTTCACGATCGGATTCACGAACTAAAAACTAAAACTTTAATCATTTGGGGGCGAGACGACAAAGTTTTTAATTTTGAAAATGGTCTGTACCTTAAAGAAAATATTGAGAACGCTTCGCTTTACATTATTGATAACGCTGATCACACTCCATTTGCCAGTCATGCCAAGTTTATTTCAACCTTGATTCAAAACCATTTATAGAAAGAAACTATTTTGAAAAAGCTAACCTTTATAATTATTTTTGCGCTAACGATTGTTTCAAAATATGCATCTGCGCAAGCGGTCGAGGGCCTTTTCGCCAAAATCACAACCAAGAATGTTTTGTTATTTGAAAGTCCGACGACTTCTAGCCCAGTCATCAGACGCGTTTTCGAAGGTGAGGTTTTAAAAATTACGGAAACCGTTCAAGCCGAACACGGTGAAGTCTGGGGAAAAGTTTATTTATCACCAAGTCACGTGGGCTATATTCAAGGAGCTTATTTTCAGGCGAGTGGTACCCTTCAGCAAGAGATCTGGAGGCCGCAAGAGGTCTTAAGATCGCAAATGCCGATCTCTTTCGCGTTAAAAGGGCCAAGCGAATTTTTTGGCGCGGGATTGCAATTCAGATATTTACCTTTTGCACGACTGGGCATCAACGTGGGCGTAGGATCAGTCTTAGATAATGGTCGCATGAAGGGCAACGTACTTTCTTACGGCGTTGTATGTATGCTGTCGACGAATAACTTAAGCCCCTTCGTCGAAACGGGTTCGTCAACTTTAACATTCAACGATAACCACTCGACGTTAAGAATTTCAACTTTTTATGTAAACGCAGGTCTAGAGTGGATTTTTTCATCGGGATATTTTTTCGGTTTAGGATTTAGTTACAACCGCAGCTTCGAAGTGCAATTGGCCTATGATTATGAATACGCTCGAGCTTCGAACGGAACACTGCCAGTGGGTGACTATGGAACTTTTAACGGGGTTACAGGCCCCTCGTCGCTACAGAAACTGAACCCACTGTTTGTAGTAGGATATAGCTTCTAGCACTAAAGCCGATTAAAACGCGATGTTTGGTGCTGCGGAGTTCTCGGGGTAGAATTGTCTACAGACGTACTTTTAGAAGCGCAGGCGTTCATAATCAAAGCCGTAATTGCGCAAAAAATAATATTTTTCATAACGGTCTCCTTTACTAAATATTACGTAAAGAAAAAGTCTTTGTGACATGCGCGAGGTCTAGATTTGACCGCGTTTTAAAACCCATACCGTTTCCGTAGCGACTAGACCGCCAATGAATCCGCCCAACAGCCACAGAGCCGCGATGCTGATGGCTACTTCGGCGCCGACCATTATAAATGATGCTAAAGATACTACGATCAGACAAAAAGTTTGTAAGTACCGCGTTCGCTTAAGCGCATTCACTTCTTCGATGGTTAAAAGATAACCCGAAATCATTAAGCTGAGGCCGATAAAAAAGACTCCGCAACCAACCATGCATAAATGATGACCGCCTACGGCCATCATCCAGGTGGTTATCGATTGACTCGTATTAAAAGGGTTAATTCCGAATTGGTTACAAACTGATAGTGATAGAAAACCCGTTATTATATGAATGCTAAGAATTTTTAGAAAAATTAATTTAGCGCTTGGATTTAAAAGCGATTTCATCTGAGTGAAAAGATTTTCTGTTACATTATCTGGAACGGGTATTCCGTCAGAATCAAAAAATTCATTATACTCTTTCAACCAGGAGTCTTCATTATGTGAATTCATGACTTATCTTCCTCTTTAATTAAATATTTAAGTCGGCTCAGCCCACGGCTGATTAATTGACGTGCGTTGACCTTGGAGGTATTTAGTGCGGCGGAGATATCTTCAAATGTTTTTCCGTCAACGTAACGCATTTCAATGGCGGCGCGCTGTTGCGGGGGAACGTTTGCCAGTTGATAAGCGAGGTCTGTGAAATTTTGATGTGTTTCAGTTTCAGCAGCGGGTAGCTCGAGCCCATCAATAGGAGTTTGGTTAGCCGTGCGTTTGGTTTTTCTAACTTCATCCACAATGGCGTTCTTTGTGATAGTAAACAGCCACGGTAGAACCAAAAGATTTTTTTTATAAAGTGCTTTTGAACGATGTAGTTTCATAAATACTTCCTGAAAAATATCGTGGCTGCGTTCGGCCGAACGAACTTTGCTTTTGATAAACCCTAAAATTTTACTCGCATGGCGTTGGTACAAGACGCGGAAGGCCTCTTCAGAACCTATTTGATACATCATCATTAGTTCTTCATCTGACTTCTGGCTCAAGGGCATGCGGCTCCTCATTAGGTAATACGAACGTTGCGCTTATTTGTGACGAAATAAATTAAATCGTTGTTAGTGCCTCTTTTCAATCGGTAAAGCAAAAAAAAAGCCCACCAAAAGGTAGGCTTTATAAAGAATAATTTTAATGCGCTAATCTTTACTGGCAGCTGTAATTTCGACGCTCGCGTTCGCCATCAATAACGTAGTGGTGCCAACCAGATCGAATATCTCCACGGTAGACGGCTTGCGCCACATCGGGATTATTACGTAGGTAACATCGATCATTGAACCAGCGCGGAGCATCTGAAGCCTCGCAGCGACCATCAATGATGCGATTTTCTCTGTAGCCCCATTGGTTATAATGGTCGCGGCCAGAGCGATAACTTCCGTTTCTAACGGCGCGTCTTACATCGGCATTGCATCGTAGGTAGCCTTCTTCATTGAAAGATCCGTTTTGACCGCCGCGATCACGTTCGTCACGACGAAAATCATTACGTTGATCACGTAGATCATTAATTAAATCTCGTCTGTCTTGATCAAAAAGATCATCCCGCGATGAAGCATTGGCAATTCCGCTAACGCCTACAATAAGTGCAAAAACTGCTAACAATTTTTTCATTAAATCCCCTTTTCTCTTACTGGTGTTTTTAGCAAAGCTAATGCCATGTGAATAGTGGTCACAATGGCTCCAATTTTTTTCGTGGCTTTTTATTGAGCCGATGTTAAAAAGTCGGCTTAACCAAGGAATGCTTATGAAAACTTTTTTGATCGCAAGTGCCACGGTCTCATTATTATTTACTTCTTTAACCTCGGCTTCGCCGCTTGATTTTTTATACGGGCATTGGGAAGGTACAGGTACAAAAGGCGCGACCGTACGCACATCTACTGAATGCAATTACCCTAAATTTGATGGTAAAATTGGAATTATTCAGGCTCGCTACGTAGAAAACGAAAGCAAAAAAGTAATTGGTGAATTTGGTATTCTGTCTCCGGTAGATAATAACGGTACTTATAAATTTGTAATGTATCGCGATGATGGATCAACGTTAGAAGCGGTGGCTCACGTCGATGGTGTTAAGCAAACTGGTTTATTAGAATTTAGTATCCCCCCGCAAAAGCCAGGTGCTCCTACCATGAACGTTAAATATACGATTACGGTAGTTGGCGATCATTGGTTGGAGATAGGTGAAATTTCAACTGACAATGGTGTAATTTGGAAAAAGATTTATGAAATGAATCTTAAAAAAATGTCAGAAACTTGTCAGAATCTTTAATTAGCGGAGCTAAGTTAAAATAGCGGAGCTAAATTAAAACAGCGGAGCCCTAGCGGCTCCACTAAAATTCAAAACCTTACGGCGTAATCGTCGAAGCGTTTATAATTACAGAAGTTTGCGCAAACGCGCGACCTCTTAAAGTTGCTCCGCTATTTAATGTGACCGACGTTTGTGAAAGTACAACTCCCACAAAAGTTGAAGTCGTATTTAAAGTTACACCATTAGCAACTTGCCAATAAATATTTCGCGGTTGAGCGCCACCTTGTAAGATAATGGACTGCGCTGAGCTAATATCAACATAGCCAGCTACTTGAAAAATCCAAACGTCTTCGGGACCACCGCTTAAATAAGCTGTCGTCGTAATACGTAAGTCAGTACTCCATTTATAAAGTCCGGGGGCTAATGTCATGCCACCAATATTTCCGGCTCCAAGCTCAGTGAAATCGGGCGAGGTTTGACCGGCCGCCGCCACGTAAGCTCGTTCCATTGAAGAAATGGCCGAAGTTAAGTTAGAAGGCGTGGGTGATGTGTACGTCGCGCCAAAAACTTTGTCGGTAACTAAAGAATGTGGAACTGAAGTTGAAAAAACATTCGATGCATCCATCGCAAGCGAAAAGCCCGTAATTCCGGTGGCGGCAATGGGACTTGCGCCGATACTACCAGTAATCGCCGTTACACCAGAATTTGAAATTCCTGATTTTGATAAAACCGCGTAAGCACCGGCTGATGCATAATCAGTCGAACTTGTGAAACGACCGCCATCGGCCGATAAGGAAGGGGCTGACGGGCCTGCTCCGTAGGGGTTTCGTCCGTTGCCAGATTTACCAGATCCGGGGTTACAACTAGTTAAAAATGAAAGCGGTAAAAAGGTTAATATTAAAAAACGAGTTAGAACTGAATTGCTTTTATACTTCAAACTAAATTCCTTTTGTTTACAAAACCAGATTGTCTGGCAATGAGTAGTCAGTCTGCGCTCTATACTTTGCAATAGATACGCAAAGCTAGACCGCTCAAAAAGTTTGTCGCCGACTTGAAAAAAAATATTTTTTTTTCGAGGTAGAATGCCCCAACTCCGGTAAAGCAGGCGCGACAATAGCAGACATTTTAATTTTGACTGCATTCAAAATTAAGCTGATTTACTTCAGCGCCCAAGCCATTGATGCTTTTCAAAACGGCCCGGTGTGGCCCGCCAATAAGCAGGTTTTTTTATCAAAACTTGGATTTTGGATCCACTTAGCGTTTATTCATTCGACTTTAGAGGAGCTCCGGCCAAAATGCTGGATATTGATAAAATTTAGTTTATGAACTTACCGGCGAATCTTAGATTTTAAAATTCACATTTTCTGCCGCGAGGGCATGAATGTGTTGGCGGTGTTTGGCACGAAGCAGACTTATCATCGTCATCACATTTAATAGCGTTGGGCCTTAGCTTTTGATTCAGATTTGCTTCGCTTGCTTTTAGCATCAAGGGCACCTCGTCGAAATAAATTATTTTAAAGTTTTCTTTAGAAATAAAAACATTTGTAATAATTTGAGTTCTTTGTCCGTCAGAGTTTTCCGTAAGAATGGTTCCACTAATGGATTCTAGTGATGCAATATTTTTTATATCCATTGAATCTAGTAGCAATATAAATAAGTCTTCCGGATGGGACCGTTTAAAAGTTAGATAGGTATCTCGACTGCGCTCATCAAAATTAATCTTCAGTAAAACTTGATAATTATGAGGCTCTTTGGGAACAGGAAGCCGAACAGATTCAGTTACCGGCTACAAGAAACCCATCTATATTTTAATCGACAAATCCTGTGGTTCTAGTTGCGAATTTACCATTGCTACTTTTGAATGGCATAATTATAAAAAAAGTGGGTGCCTTTGTCTGATCTATCCTTTGCACACAATTCTAGCTTATAACCATGTGGCATATAAAATGCATTTTAGTGTCGAGATACGAACAGCTAAAATGCTTTAATTACGGAGTGAAGCTGTTCATCAATTGGAGGAAAAATGGTACAAGCTTTAGGTTATGCAACTGAATCTGCAACAGGGAAACTGAAGCCCTATGAATTTAAAAGAAAAGATCCTGCTGAAAATGAAGTTCAGATTTCCGTAAAGTATTGCGGAGTCTGCCACTCTGACGTTCACCAAGCCCGTAATGAGTGGAGCAATACAAATTATCCCTGCATGCCCGGACACGAAATCATTGGGGTCGTTGAAAAAAGGGGAGCCAAAGTTAAAAACTTAAAAGTGGGCGAGCTTGTTGGCGTGGGATGTATGATTGGATCTTGCCAGAACTGCGAAAGCTGCAAAGAGGGTCTTGAGCAATACTGCGCCCGAGGCGCAACAGCCACTTACAACGGAAATATCCGTGAACCTAAAAAATCTAAAAATACTTTTGGCGGCTATTCGGATAAAATTGTCGTGCGCGAAGATTTCGTGTTAAAAATTCCGAAAAAATTAGCGCCCGAGGCTGTCGCTCCCATTCTTTGTGCGGGCGTCACCACCTATTCGCCATTGCGGTATTGGAAAATCGGACCCGGTGATAAGGTTGCCATTGTTGGCTTCGGCGGATTAGGAAATATGGCCGTAAAGTTAGCAAAAGCGATGGGCGCCGAAGTGACCGTAATTACGGCTCATAAAGAAAAAATGGTAGCTGCAAAGAAAATTGGGAAAAGCGCCATTCTATCTACTGACAAACAGGCTATGAAAAAAGCCGAAAGTTCTTTTGATTTTATTTTAAGTACGATCCCGCAGCCACATGACGCTAATCCATTTATTGCGCTTCTAAAGCGCGACGGAGTTTTGACTGTCGTTGGCTGTATTGCCCCACTGAATAAACCACTCGATTTAGGCAAAATGATAATGGATCGTCGAATCTTGGCTACTTCATTGATCGGTAGCATTGCCGAAACACAAGAGGTTTTAGACTTTTGCGCAAAACACGATATTCTGCCAGATACCAAATTAATCAAGATCGATGAAATCAACAAAGCGTTTGATGATTTAGACAAAGGCGAAGTTAATTATCGTTACGTGATCGATATGAGTTCATTAGCGGGGCAACATGAAAATAAACACTTACTGGAAAAGATTGGCATCACGCCAAGCTTTAAACAAAAGTCCCACTAGCTTGCTAAGTTTTTTTTGAATGATCGATGTTTGTGCGGATTCACCAGTTCGATTTCTATTCAAAATTTTGATGATCTA
>JACMNA010000079.1 GCA_014378765.1 Bdellovibrio sp.
ATGAATAATAAAACTTTTTCTTCGACTTTAATTAGTGCTTTTATGTACTTAGTATTTATAGCTTGTACGATGTTGGGTTTTTCATTGAGCGCAAAGCAAATCTGGCAGACCTTGAAAAATGACCGTTTCCGCGGTTCAGCTCAAATTTGCACACATTAACCAAATTGGCATCACAACCTCTACCTCCGACTAATTTTTTGCGATAGGCGTACGCCTAACTTTCTAAATGGGCCTTCGATGAATCGATAATTTAATTCGGAAATTGGAATAAGCATAACCAAGGCAAGCAAACATAAGTAAACATTTTCTTTCGCCGAAATAATGTAACCTGGCGGGGCTAAATCGTAAACAATTTCAGTTGCGAGCCGAAAAATAACCACGTGAATCAAGTAGAGTGAATAGGATCTTGAACCCAACCAGCTAAGTAGTCTATTTAACTTCTTGAATGGAAACAAATAAGCCGTGTTAAACACTGAAAGATAAACCATTATGGCCGCAACGATAGCTACGATTCCAGTCGCCACCGAAATATCATGAGTTTCCGCTGGCACGTATAGTAAGGTTCCTAAAAGAATAATAAAAATTGCGCCGCTGAGCCATTTTTGTTTTTGTAAAAATTTTGGTTTAAATCGTTGAAACCATTCTTTTTTGAACGCCATTGCGATAATCACTCCCCACGAAAGGGCATCCGTTCGAATGGCCCAACCCAAAGACCAAACCGGACGAAAAATAAAAAATTGCACTAGTACATTTGCAAAAAGAAAAAAGATTAAGTTTTTTCTAAATATAAAGATTAAAAATGGAAGAACGACATAAAATTGCTCTTCTAAAGATAAACTCCAATAGATACCGTTGGGTCCACATTGCATGATTTTGTGAGGACCCCAGCAGTTTAAACCGTAGAGGTTGGCATATTGTAAAATGGCGGCCAAACTATCATGCCAATTTTGATTGAGATTACCAAAAGCGCCAACTTTATTATAAAAAATTGTAAACAAAAGGTAAATGCCTAGCCACAGAAAAGCGGCCGGTATGATTCTAAAGAATCGCTTAATCCAAAATTGAGCCACCGTCTTTGCGGTGTATCCGAATTTTTCAAGACTTTCGCTAAAGCTTTTCATGATTACAAAGCCAGAAATAACAAAGAATAAATCGACACCTACCCAAAAGGTGACTTCGCTATAAATAAGAAAAAGTAATTGTGGTGGCGGATAAACCAACAAAAGGGTCGCCGCGTGATGAAAAAGTGTTAATAGTATTGCGACCGCTCGCAAATATTGAATTCCGTCGATCTTATTATTTTGAGTTTCAATTGTGGTCATCTTTCAAACCTTTGGCCCGTGAAACTTAAATTTATTCTTAACTTTATAACTTTACGGGCTTTTGTCCATCGCATCTTTTTATCATACTTAAGTTCTGGCCCATTAGTACTTCTCTTTATACGGTTTCAAAATTTGCTGATTTAAGTTAATGGATAGACTATTCAAAAGAAATCAAGTGCCTTCTGGCGAAAAATTAGTTTAAATGAACCATATGAATGTTATTAATGAAACGCGGAGCTCGCATTTTTACAAAAATTTAAATTCTTTTACTGGTTCTCAAAATATCATGAACGAGAACAACTACGTGCCATTGCCCGATGATTGGTCAATCGTCATAACGGACATTAAAGGCTCAACAAAGGCTATCGAAGCCGGCCGCTATAAAGATGTTAATGTCGTGGGTGTCGCGACAATTATATCTACGCAGAATGCTTGTGGCGACGCAGAAATTCCTTTTATTTTTGGTGGTGATGGCGCAACTCTGTTTATACCCAATGAAAAAGTTGAAGCCGTTAAAAGATCTTTAGCATTTAGTCGAGCGAATGCCGCCTCAGAATTTAAATTGCAATTGCGTGTGGCCATTATACCCATGTCGGTCTTAGTCAAAAATAACCGTCAGTTGTTGATCGCAAAAATGTTTTTATCGGGTAAATCTTCAATTGCGATGGCTAAAGGTGATGGGTTAGCTTTTGCTGAAGATCTAACTAAAAAAAGCGATGACTATTTAGTTGGTGGACATCTGGCCTCGGAAGGCAGCCACCAAGGGCTTGAGTGTCGTTGGAATCCCATTGTTTCGAAAAAAGGTGAGATGATCTCAATGATCATCAAAGTAAACCTACCGCCGGACCAAGCAAGCGAGCAGTACCATCAGATTATTTCAAAAATAAATGAAATTGTTCCGGAGATTGCGCCCGTTACAAAAAATAAATTATCAACGGCTTGGCCGCCAATCCATTTATTTAAAGAAATAAAAGCGAAACATCGGGGAGTTAAAAAGTATGCCGCCTATATTGCAACCGCAAGCTTAGTTTTGCTGCTAACAATCATCGTAAAATTGACAAAAAAAAATCCTAATTCGCTTGTGTCGATTTATATGAATGAATTGGCAAGCAATACTGATTTTATAAAGTTCGACGATGTTTTACGAATGGTCATCGATGTCGATCAAAATCAGAAAAAAGAAATTCTTGAGTATCTGGAAGGCCTAGAGAAAAATAGAAGCATTAAGTATGGAATACATAGTTCAGTTGAAGCGCTGATGACTTGTTATGTGCAGTCAAAAACAAACCACATTCATTTTATTGACGGTGGTTCAGGCGGGTATGCCATGGCAGCTAAAATGATGAAAGCTAAACAACTTGGGCCAGCGTAAAATGATTTAATAACGTCAATGCCACAAAATAAGGTGATCGCGCGGCCTATTATGGTGCTAATAGAATATACCTATGGCTTCATTTTTTCTTCATATCGTTAATAACATAATCACGTATCAAGCGTAATATAATAGTAAGGGAGTACAAATGAAATTAGAAAAAGTAGTTTATCGTGCAAAGGCAAAATCAACCGGTGGACGTGAAGGACAATCTGCAACTTCCGATGGAAAAGTTGAAGTTAAATTATCAACGCCAAAAGAAATGGGCGGAGCAGGCGGCGATGGTACAAACCCTGAACAATTATTTGCGATGGGATATTCGGCTTGCTTTTTAGGTGCAATGAAGTTTGTAGCGATGCAAGAAAAAGTAAAATTGCCAGACGATACAAATATTGAAGGTCATGTTGGTATCGGGTCAATCCCTGGCGGTTTTGGAATTGAAGTGGAGCTAAAAATCTCTGTTCCGGGTTTAGAAAAATCTGTAGTGCAAAATATAGTTGATAAAGCCCATCATGTTTGCCCTTACTCGAACGCAACCCGTGGTAATATTCAAGTTAATCTAGTCGTCACTTAAATTATTTTTATGAGGCGAAATTATTGTTGGGTGTGACTTGCTTAAGGATGACTTCGCCAAATTAAATTTGGCCGCTGGAAATAAAAAGTCTTTGGTTTAATAAAATCTCGCGCTATTTAGCTATTTGTTCCATTCACGTCTGGTGCAATGTTTATATAGGATTAATGGTCGCGTATTCGTTGACGCCTTCAGGGAATGGCCCAGTATAATTTTGTTGCGATGGCGCACGAATTGCCTGATTCGCGCTCGGTCTTGATGCTGCGAAGTTATCGTCACGAAAACGGCAAAAAAGTTTCTAACATTGTAAGTTCGGCGGCTAATATTTCTATTCCGCGGCATTAGCGAGATATGGATATTACTGAATATGGATTTGCCCATATACATAGGCGCATCGATGCCGAAGTTATTCAGGCCTTGATTTTTCAATCCCAATTGATCGCGCAGGCCCAGAAAGATTTAAAACTATCTCCAAATTATGTTCTGCCGCCTCATGCACGGAATAATACTTTGGCTCGAACTGAAAACAGTCTTCGTGAAGCGAAGCAGAGCCAGCCTGAGTCGAATTTTTAAATTTCTATGCAGTCTAGACTAGACGAATTGCTAGAATGCTCGACCAACGCTTTAGACCGTAAGGCTTGGTTCCGAAATCAAAGTGAAGACAAAATCACCTGACTTCGAGGAGAAACATTAATGAAAACGATTCACATCATGATAACAATCACCGTGCTGGTTCTTTCAAGCCTGCAAGCGTTCGCGGCTAACGCCACCGTATTTGGATTTTGGGGCGACGCCATGAAGGATGTCGGTAACGGTAATTATATTAATCAAACGTCTGGGGCCAGCAACGTTCACTATGTGTCGGCTTCTTTCGATGGCGGCGCCAACGATGAATGGCGAGAAAAAGTACAGCTGGCCAAAGATCACAATAATAAAGTGATCCTGATGTTAGAGGGCGCCGTTTTTCAGTGGGCCTCGTTAGATATAAGTTCAAAAGCTTACTTTAATTTGCAGAGTTTAAAAAATAAATTAGCCGGATTAGAGGACGTCATTTTGGGCGTGTATCTAATTGATGAACCTTATTGGAAAAACAGCTCGGCCAACAAGCCCTTGTCATACGAAGTAGTTTTCAATAATATTCAAACCGTTTCAGCGCTGATTAAACAGAATTTTCCAAACAAAGTTATCATGCTAACTGAAGCGGCGCCCGTCATTGGAGCCGGTAATATCAAATTTCCATCGAACGTTGATTGGATTGGGGCTAACTGTTATCTTTACTATACCGAATGCAAAAACGCGACTGAACTTGAAAATCTTTACAACCAACTTTATAAGAACTTTTTACCAAACCAAAAAATGCTTTTCACCTTAGACGGTCACTGGATGAATTTGACCGAAGGCAAAACGAAGTTGCAACAAGATAAGTTAATTCGCCGCAATCAAGAAATCATGAAGCTATCGTTTAAGTATCGAACGGCCGCTTACTTTCCATTTATTTACCAATCAGAAAATGAAATGTTAGGTACACAAGATATGCCGTATCTAAAAGAATATTTATTTAAGCTTGGAAAAGAAATCATGGCTGGAACTTATAATCCCAACCAACCCATCAATCCACCAGCTGGAGAGTGCGCGGTACTTGAGCCCACTTGCGAAGGAAAAGATTACGTTCGCCGTGATAGTTGCGGAAAAGAATTAGGTCGCTGGTTGAATGCTCCCGTACCTTATTGCCCGCGCGGGGGAACAACCGTTCCGGTAGCGCCAACTCCAGCTCCCGCGCCAGTTTGCGCGGTACTTGAGCCCACTTGCGAAGGAAAAGATTACGTTCGCCGTGATAGTTGCGGAAAAGAATTAGGCCGCTGGTTGAATGCTCCCGTACCTTATTGCCCGCGAGAGGGCGCAACTGTTCCGGTGGCGCCAACTCCGGCTCCGGCTCCAGCGCC
>JACMNA010000080.1 GCA_014378765.1 Bdellovibrio sp.
ACATTTTTGTTTGATTTGGCTGCTCAATACAATACGCACTCATATTAGCGCAACCAACATTCAATAGGTCTGCTTTTTACTGAATACGACTAAAGAAAATAACAAAAATGATAATACCAAATATTGAAATTAATTTTTTACTTTCCATAACATTCCCATTTCGCAGACATAAGCTGCTTTAGGCTCTCAGACCCGATGTCTTGTTTAGGGTCTTGAAGGCGAGTGACTTTAGCGGTCCAGCAGTGATTATCTTTTTCAGTTTCAAAGCCACACGGCAACGTTGTGCTTCGATCTATAGAAATTTCCACTTGCTCACTTGTAAATACTCTCCAATAACCCTGATCCGTTATTTTTGAAGAAGTTAAAAAAACGACTTCTTCACCGACAAACGGGTTGATATTTTTTTGATAGTGAAAAGTACTTTCTCTCTGAGTGGCTTGTTCAGAAGAAAAGAGGTCAAATTCCCAAGAGCCCAACAGCTTTCCCGGCCACAGTCGGCAGACGTAAGACGAAGCTGATAATGATTGAGCACCGGCGCTCATTCCTAAAAAAGAAAAAGTAAATATTAAAATCAATCGGTAACTCACAGTGACTCCTTAACGTTAACAGCTTGGTAATACGCTCGCTAAATTTTGACAACTAAGGGAATCCAACTTTAGCCCAGCGCCAACATATTCGTTTAAGCCTTTTAAAACATGGGAGGTTAGGCAGTTTAAAGGCCGAATTGTTCAAGTCCAATGGTGAAAAAAATATTTAACTTTTCGGATTAAATTTTCTTAGCCTCGACCAGGCTAACGATTTTAGTTAAAAACTTCTGCACATCAAAAGGCTTTGAAATTACATCAGTATAGCCGGCGGTTATACATTTTTGTTTCACTTCATCAACCGTATGAGCGGTTAAAGCAATGATGGGCACGGTGTATCCTTGGTTACGTAACTGTTCGGTTGCTTTGTAACCATCTAGCACCGGCATTTGAATGTCCATTAAGACAATATCATAACTTCCACTTAAGGCAGATTTTTGAGCTTCGACTCCATTTTCGGCAAAGTCGACAGTGGCTCCGTGTTTTTTTAAGTGATAACTAATTAACAATCGATTGTCGGCCGAGTCATCAACAAGCAGAATTATTAATCCCGCTAAAGAATTTTTCGAATCTGATCTGTTTGAAGGAGTCACCATGCGAACCTCCGATAAGCTACAAACACAATAATACTACAATCACACTAATTACAACTAGACGTTCGTGATACCAACCGTCTTTGTGAATTTCAAATTGCTCACTCAGTCTTAAGTTTTTTTCTGGCAGCTAAAAAATTGCCGAACAAAAATAATTATTTTAGTTCACGAATGAAAAAAATATTTTGTAGCCTATAGTTTACATTAAAAAATGGTTAAGATCATTTTTAGGTTTTAATCTACATTTGCTGCTGATTATTTCGACAATATCGTTTTACTTAACTACGTTGAAATTTCGACCTTGATTCGCCGGGCGATCACTATTCCGAAAGCCCGAGGCAGTAAACCCGACCAGCGCACACGAGAATACATTATCCAGAAAGGCGGAATATGTATTTTAGATGACAAAACGGCGGAAGGAATTGAACGGGTGCCGCAATTGCCGCTTTTAAGTTATAATAGCGTATTAGGTCGGGCTCCTACCCGCCATAGATCGCTAACTGAAGAGCATGTTGCCGGCGGCAAAATAAGCGCGGCTGAATATAAGTTACAATTTTTTAAATGACAGGGGCCCACGATTACGATTCGTAGATTTTAATTCTCGCTCCGATTGCATCACAATATCCGAAGGCGGAATTTTAAAAACGCCGCAAAGTAAAAATATAGTTTTAATTGTGGCGTGCTTTTTACCGTTTTCAATCATGGAAATATACGTACGGTCCAGTTGACATTGATTTTCAAGCTTGGCCGGCGTGAGATCTCTTGAAATACGCCACTTTTGAATTATTTTTCCAAACGCGAGTGCTACGCCTTTTTTTTGTTGAGCATTATAAATCAGAAGACAACCTTGACCTCTTATTTCGATAAATTTGTCTTACTAAAGTGCCAAGGTTGTACTTAGCTTATTCGATAATTGGCTTTTGCCCTCTTACGCCGATGTTTTCCGGGTTTGCCACATAGATCAGATGATCGACCCATTTTTTATTTTCAAACCAGTACCGTTTTTTAATTCCTTCTTTGTGCATGCCAATTGCTTTAACCAACCGAATTGATTTTCGATTGTCTAGGTTGATCGCGGCCTCTAACCGGTTCAATTTTAAGTCTTTGAAACCAATCTTTAACCCAGCCCTAGCCGCTTCTTGGCCGTAGCCGTGGCCCCAATACGGATTATAAATTTGGTAACCATAATTAGAAAATTGGTGCGTGCTTCGAACAAATATGTCGAAGTCAATTTCGCCAACAATCTTTCCAGATTTTTTTTTGAAAATATAATAACGGTAATAGTCGTCAGTATCAGCAAGCCTCTTTAACCGTCGATGCAACTTCGTAAAAATCATCTTGGTGCATTCATTCGGCGAACGCGGGCCCCGGTCCCACTTATTCGCGGCAGGTTTTCGATCGACGCAACTTTCGAACCAAGCGCGGTAATCATTTTTTGTTAGAAGACGTAAAGTAAGTCTACGCGTATTCGTTGTCTTTAGCTTTAATAAAACTTTTTTTGAAATCATTTAATTTTCCTCAAGTGTATAGATTTATAAGTACTTGAGCGAACTTCGAATTAAAAAAGACTAATTATTTAGAATTAACCAGCAATTAAAGGAAGCTGCTCGCAGAATAGATTCGAATTTTTCATAGCTCCCCCTTGGTTATACGTTATTTGATAAACAGTAATTAACTAAAATTATGTAAACTATCAAGGTCTAATTTATTTTAAATCCTGCCATCTATTTGGCGAACGGTTTTACCCGCTAAACTGTCTTATTTTTTGTCAGTCTTGTAGGAACTTCGCAAAGTTAATTTATACCGAAATTAGCAGTACTTTTCTGTTATAGTGCGCACAGGGTAGTTTCTGGCTTTCAAACTGGGGTTCAAATGAAAAATATTATTGCAGTCGCTTTTATTATCTTATCTTCTCAATATTCGATGGCTTGTTTAGGTGAGGCAGAGATCATCTCTTCAATAAATACTGTCTCTAAAACAGCATCGGGCACGTGCTTGGTAACTGTGGTTGATGCGGCCGTTAAGTTTTATAACGAGAATGGCACTTGTCCGCTTAGCTTAGCCGACGTTCTGCACTCTTCAATCGAAATGCGCGTGACCCCACAAGGTACTTGCTTAGCCGTCGGCCAGCAATTTAGCGGCGTTTTAGTTTTAACTAAAGACGGTTCAATTATTGTAGAATAGGGGCGGTTTCGCCCCCTTCCATTTTGGCGTTACCGAAAATGGATCAGCTGTGGGTAATTTGAAAGCTGATCTCCATCAATTCTGACTGCAATTCCATACTTTAATGTTTGATCCGCAAATGTGCCATCAGCCTTTCGAGCGACGGCCTGAATCGTATAATAAAATTGCAACGTCGTAAAAATTGTTTTGTTATTTAATGCTTTATAAAAAAGAAGTCGTCCTTTTTTAGTTAGGGTCATTGCGCATGATTGCTCTTGCCCTATCAGGCCCCCAACGTGGTTACACTGATGGCTTTCTATAATTTGCGGCAGTTCGCCCGCGAGCTCTAAGCTTGAAGCCATGAAAGGCACACCACTAAACTGAGCGGCGGGGTTCTTGGCTAGAATTTCATTCTTAGCGGCATCGAGCTCCGTGCGAGTGTAGGCTGGCACTAACGTCATTTGCACAATGGCCGCGGTTGAAAACGTACCCGAGCGATACTCATCGTATGCAAAGAAGGGTACCCCGGCCGTATTCTTGGCAATCGTCACAACGTTCGGCGCCACGTAATACCGATTTGCATCAGCATGGTCAGGGTAAATTGTCATAACGCCACTGTTAGCCACGTTTTCATTAACAACCGGAATGGCTAAGCTCATTTCGCAAATAAATAAAAGACCTAGAATCAAAAAAGACTTTTTCATTGATTATTCCTTTTCGTTTTTATGAATCGAGCAGTCTGCACTGCAGTTCATGGTTAAATGGGTATCTAGACAAGATTGGGTCGCCAGTAGATCTAGATTATTCTTTGTAAAAAGCAGAACTAATTGCAGTGTGACATGTTTTAATGACTGACCATCGAGTTGCGCCACTTCCGTTACCAAGTCACGACATTTAAGCGATGTCATTGGCGCTTGAGGATTTTCAGTCGCAACTTCATTTGGATCAGAATTGTGACTGCACCCAAAATTCGCTAAGACTGCAAATGCAATTAAAAACTTTTTCATTTTGCTCCTCAGTTAACGATTACGTTGATAAAAGGTCGCACTTCAACATTTTCATCGTGGGCTTTTCGCTCTGCATACACTCCACTTACCACGACACCGGTTTTTGTGATGGTGCGGGATTGTAGTAATTGCGCAAATGAACTAACCGCTTGGCCTTCGATTTCGAAACAACTTTGCAGCGCATTCATTTTTAGCGATGAAAAAGTTTGGGCGTACTTAATGGCAGCGGGGCGCTCAAGTTTTAATAGCGCACTCACCACCTCTGCAATGGTGTTAGCTTTCAAACTTGGGCAGAATCTTTCATCCGTACTGTATTTTTCGACGATGCTTGAGTTAAAATAACTGACTTGCACTTTTAAGTTTAGGTTCGTTCTGCTTTTAATGTCTTCCGCTGACCTTTTAAATTTCAGCACTTCACTTGCGGTCAATTCAAAGCTGGCATTAAGGTAAGGGCCCATTTGACCTTGTCGTAATTTTAGCTCGCGCACAAATCCGACCGATGGCAAATTCAGCATGACGGAAGAATTAATGTACGCAGCGTTTAAAAGCTTCACTTCGTAACCAGCGTATTGCCGTTTCACTTCGCCTAGTCCACCCTCAGTGGCCGCGCCATTGTAATCAGAACTTACGTTAAGAACTCCGCCTTCCCGCCCTAAATCCATTAAATTCAATTCGATTGTCGGCGTTGGCAGAAAGTAGACAATGGCTTCTTCTTTATTAACTTGAACCACGCCGGCATTTGACATCCCGGCGAAAAAAAATGCGGATAATAGAAAAAATATTTGCATAGAGACTCCTTTAAAAAAAGGCACCCACCGGTGCCAGATAATATTAATCAGCGCGAGTTACTAATTGATCGAGGTGACCTTGTAAATCTTTGACGACGACGGCCGTGCAAAATTCGCGTTCTTCTAAATCGCGTCGAACAAAATTCCATGTTTCATTTTTTAACTCTTCTTTTTTAACGTAGCCGACACCAAAATTAAAAACGTTATTGGTCGATGCCGGTGATACGGGTGACGCACTTAACTCTGGTTTAAACAATCTTTCCGTAATTGTAGCAGCGACGGTATTAAGAACTTCCCACTGTTTTGCGTCGCCCCCGTTCATCGTGATATTAATGGCGTGCTGCTCGTTAAGATGTTCAACGACCGTTTTAATACTCCACGCAAACCAACCCCAGCCACCGGTGTGACTGCCTTCGAAGTATTCGTATACGCGTCGCATATCGACGCTGACGGATGCGTCCATGTTTGGCCCCAAGCCTTGAATTGTATAACAATAGTCAAACTTTAACTTTCCGCCGCCCATATCTTTTGAAAGCAAAGCTTTAAAAGCGCGTGCACCGATTGGAGTCAACACCGCATTGACGCCGATCTCGTCTTCGGCGCGACCACCCGTTTTGGCAAAGTTAAACTCCGTGAATAAAATTTTAAGAGGTTGCTCGTTCGGAATTGTAGTTTGTAAACCAATTTTAGAACTTTTGATTGGCAGCACGGCCACTTCCATTTGGGGATGGTTCTTAATATAATTATCAAGGGCTGCCTGTTGACTTGGGTCAGAAGCTAAATGCGTTGATAACGTCATATAAGCGCCGGCCTCGGCCTTATTAGTACCTTCATCAAGGCCCCAGTAGACAAAATTAAATAAAGGAACTTTAGAATTGTCGCGCGAAAACTGAGTGGAGTTCGGAAAAAAATAAACCTTGTTAGGATCATGACTATCTTTAAAAAGCGTCAAGATGCCTTCGCGAATTGTTCCCGCCGTTTCGCCAAATAATGGCACCGCCATCACTTTGCCGCTTGTTAGTAGAGCGATAACTACTAGTAAAAAACCTTTGTTCATACTATCTCCCTTGTATGTTGATTGATCCGAATAGCGCCACGCGATTCGGATCAATCTCAGGAAGCTGCAAAGAATTGGGTGGCGCTAATCATCTTAAATGGCCTTTTAAGCTGCTATGAAAGCGAATTTCGGACATTAAATTTTAAGACTAATTAATTTATTAGGTTTAAGTGTTTTGCTAAAATATCTTTTGCTTTAGTCCAACGCATTAAATAGCGGTCATTATCGACTGAATCAAACTTTGTGATTCCACTGTACATATTTTGCAGATACTGCATTCCCTGCCATGGCGGGTAAAGGTCATCTGTCGTTGGTGAGACTAGTTTGGTTACCTTGATCATCAATTTTAGAAAACCTAAGCCGCCCGCCCTCAATAGTTTGAATTTTTC
>JACMNA010000081.1 GCA_014378765.1 Bdellovibrio sp.
GATTCTGCTTTATACATTCGCGTGAGCCATACGCAGAACTATTTTTTAAATGTCCATTGCTGATTGTTACATCGATCGGTTCGTTTTTAACTGTTATTTGTATTTGCCCGCCCTCGTTTCAATAGCGATCAATCGTATATGTAAATTCTTGGCTTTGCTTGGTTGTTGGTGTTCCCCTGCAGTCGGGGCTTTTGTAAATGTTGAAAGCTTGCGAGGCTCTACCGTTTCCAAATATCGTCGGTAAAATGTTTGCGGTTAAATTAGGCTTGTTTGTCAATGTATAACAATCTTTTGTAATCCAAGTTCCAAAGGCGTCTTTAGCAAAAGTTTCAGTCAAAGTGCCATTTTTAAGTGGGCCACCTAGTTGGTGGGCTTAAAGGATATAGCCAATATCTTCGAAAAATTATTTAAGTGCTTAGGTACGAAGACAGATTTTCTAAGATCCAAAATGCATTTCGTCAAGCAAGCCCAACGTTCAATAATTAATACAAAAGCGATTGAAAAAATACTTCTCGGTGAGCAATCATCTGTACCGGTGGCTGCAAAAAAATTAAAAATATTTAGTAAAAAACTTTAGCTACTAAATTAATTGATGTATTTTCAAGCCCCATGTAAAATCCAATACTTCCCCAAAATAAGAAATTTTAGTTATCAAAACCGCCACGGGCCTGTCGCTTACTTTGGCCCGACAGTTGCTTTGGATCTCTTCGCATCACTTACTACTTATGCAAGTGGCCAATTAACCAAACGTACTCAACGAGAGTTGCGTTTAAAATTATGGAGGATCGAATGAAGTTAAAAATGTTTGTTAACGCCCTAAAAGTGACCGCGCTCATTGCTGTGCTGGTAAGCCCAACAATGGGGCTCGGATCAGATCACGACGATGGAGTTTCACCGCTTAAGCCTAGAAACCGAAATATTACTGACGTCTATGCGTTTCGTGAAGACAATCAAACAGGAAATTCTGGGGATGCCGAAAACTTGATTGTAATTATGAATTCAAATCCGCGGGCGCCTGGTGGTCGACAAGAATATTTTGACTCGCAAGCAAAGTATGAAATTAATTTTTCTACGCTGGCCGGTTCTGCAAAAAACCAAACGCCGCATGGGCAACGTGATTTTCAATTTAGTTTTGGATTTAGTGAGCCAGATGCAAATAATCACCAAAAAATATCTTTAAAAGTATTTAGACGAGCTAGTAGTAGTACTTTAGAAACTTTGGGTGAAGGTGAATTGCAAGATATGATGGACAACAATCGTTTCAGTAATTACACAACCACATTAGCTGAATCAAAGGCCGGCAGTGAGAATATGAACCGTTTTCGCTTAAAAGGTGGGGCCGTGGTTGAAGTTTTCGCGGGGTTACGAGAAGATCCTTTCTTTTTTGACGTCGATCAGTTTTTAAAAGTACGGGCAGGTGCCGCTAGAATGGGGCCTAAAACTAGTTTCCGTGGGCCCTTATCCGCAGTGGATTTTACTATTGGTTACAATGTTAATACGATTGCAGTTCGCATTCCTTTATCAATGCTTGAACTGCCAGTATTAGATATTTGGACAACAGTTTCCGTAAATGGAAAACAAGTGGAGCGACTAGCACGACCAGCAATAAACGAGGGACTAGTTGTAACAAACGATTTTCTAAATGCGTTTAACATGATACCCCCGAGTGCAGATTTAAGCGCAGCCGCTTCTCCGGTTCGAGCCGAAGCAGTCAAAGTTCTGAATGCATTCGACATGCTTGACGGAAAAATGGATATTCCAGCCGCAGTTGTAGTGACCGCTTTTTTACCCGATGTTATGCGTATTGATACTCGCACGAATATTCCGATCGGAAAAACAGCTTATAATGCTGATTTAAGCGGAGATAAAAAAATGCTTACTGGTGGCCGTAAACTAGAAGATGACGTGATGGATATAACTTTAAGTTTACTGGTGGCGGGTGACGCAACCGGAAGCGCGGTTACAGATAATGTGTCTTATGCGGGTGTGGCTCGTAATTCGAAGCAAGGCCATAGATTGTTAAATGGTCAATCGCAACGTCTAGGGCCTGCCAAATTTCCATTTGTGGCAAAACCTAATTAATTTTTATGAACTTAAAAAAAACTGTCATATTTTTTTCAGCCCTAATCTTGTTTGGATTAGGGCTTTTTGTGGCTTATCGAGAAACCACTAGTCAGTTCGACGAGTTTAAATATTTATTTAAAATAAAAGCGACAAATAATCATGTTTCTGAAGATATAATATTTTATGAAGCGCGAATTAAACGAGATCGTTTAGGGGCTGTTGAGCCAGCCATCTTAGCCGGCCTTTTTTTAGAACGTTTTAAACTGACCGCAAGTAATGAGGACTACGCGATGTCCGAGCAGTATGCTCGCATGTCTTTAAAAAATCGAAAAGCCTTCAATACGGCAGCCAATTTAGTGCTTGCCGATTTAGCCCAAGCAAAACATCATTTTCGTGAAGCTTTGAACCAGGCAAATGAAATAAAAAAAACTCATTCCGGTGAGGCAGCTATTTATCCAATTTTAATTAAATCTTATCTTGCCTTAGGCAATTTAGATGCGGCATTGGCAAGCGCAAATACGTTTATTCAAATTATGCCAAGCACTCTATCATATACTTTTAGAGCCCTGGTTCATCAAGCTTTATCAAAAAATTCTGAAGCTTTTAATGATTTTCAAAAAGCATTAAAAATGGAAGAGCCAGGCCATTTAGCGGAGTCGATTTGGACCCGTAATTTGTTGGGACGATTTTTAGCAGAACAAAAAAAATTTGAGGCTGCAGATTTTGTTTTGAGCGAAAATTTACGTCTTTCGAACAAAGACGCACTGACCTATGGCAATTTGGCGATTCTTGAAGAAAATCAAAAGCATTTTATTAAAGCTGAAACATATTTTCAAAAGGCTTTTAGTCTTTCAAAGCAGATTACTTATATGCTGGGAGAATCACGAATGAAGATGGCGTTAAATTCTGCAAATGCGATTCAATTTGAAAAAATGGCCGAGAGCCTGCTGCGGCAAGAACTTGCGACGGACGGAATGGGCCACCGAAGCGAATTAATTAAACTTTTATTAAGTCGACAAAGCGAGGACAACTCAGTTGAATTGCTAAAGCTGGCCCGAGATGAAGTAAACTCTAGGCCTAATGCCGAAAGTCAAAAATTGCTTGCACTTGTTCAGATAAAAGTTCAATACGCTTCAATAAGATTATGATGAGATTATGATGAAATGGTTTATTTTATTATTTTTAGTCGGCAGAATATCAGACGCGCATCCTTTGGATCTAGGATTTTTGCAAATAGCTAGAAAAAATCACGACATTATACTTTCATTAGAATTGAATCCCTCGGTTGCCGCGCAATTAATTAGACATAAAGAAAGCCTCGCGGACGAACACACATTGATGGCCTTTGCACCATTAATCATTTCGGCATCTTTAAAAAAATTAAATTTTTCTAAAGATAAAAGTAACTGTAATCTACAAAATACCAACGTCGAGTGGGTGAACGAGCAATTGCTGCGCTTAACCGGTACGGCCGTATGTGATCAACTAACAGGTGAAAGTAAATCCAACGTCTTCAGGGTTTCTCCCGATTTTTTTGGCCAACTTCCGGCTAGCTTTCAATTACTTACAAAGATCACTGATTCGGAGGGTAACGAAACGACGTCTATGTTAGACATTAAATCTCCGGAATTAGAATTTTATTTAAATAAAAATAAAAAGCAGAATCTTACAAAGTTTATCAAAATGGGCATTGAGCACATTGGAGCGGTTCCGAATCAATGGAAGAATTCTTCTGGATTTCACTTACCCGGTGGAATAGATCATATTCTTTTTTTAATCGTGTTGTTGATCAGCAGTGGCAGTTTGCTTGACATTTTAAAAATAACCGGAGGCTTTACTTTAGGTCATTCAATTACCTTAGCGGTTGGCAGTTACGGACTCATCCATCTGCCGACAAGGATAGTCGAATGTGCGATCGCCCTTTCGATTGTGTATGTATCATATGAAGCCATAAAAAGAAAAAGCTCAAAAAACAAATGGCGTGCGGCTAGTTTGTTTGGACTGGTGCATGGGTTAGGTTTCGCTCAGGCTTTGCAAGAACTGAATTTAGCGCCACTGGCGTTATTTAAGGCCTTGATTGGATTTAATTTAGGAGTTGAATTGGGGCAAATTATTATTGTTTTTCTTTTATTTCCAATTTTATTCTTGGGACAACAAAGGCCATTGGCATTTCGTTATGCCACTTCGGCGTGTTCAGTGCTTGTCGGTTTAGCCGGCAGTTATTGGTTTGTCGTTCGAGCTTTGGGTTCATAACAGATTGTACTAACGAACGATAATTTTAAATTTTGAACCCAAATTGTTTTTCAACTGTGCCTGCGCTTTTGCGGGTATCGTAATTGTATTCGGATTTCCATCGCTGATGAATCGCATTTCTGGGTGCTTATCCAAAAGTTCAATCCAGTAGCCGCTTACGGGTAGGTCGGCCGTAATATCTTGGGCGCGAACGCGGGCAATGTGAAGTGGATTCCAATTTTTGGCGTAAGGCGATACCGATGGATTTGCGCCTACTTTCATCAATGAATCATGGTGGTAGGCGATGCCACCGTAAGTACCATCGGTGACCCATTCGGTTTGTTCAGGGTAGATGCCGAATGGTAGCGCCATTGATCGCATTTTATAATTTGGTAACTGGCGGTACACCCAAGATTGCAACGTCGCAACTTCTTTTTCAACTTGTTCTTGAGTGGGCGTATCTTTTTTTAGATTTGGATGCGTCGTCGTGTGATTACCGAACTCGAACCCAAGGTCGACCATTTCTTGCATCCAAGCGGCCCAGCGGACGGAATTTTTTCTATCCATGTTGTTTGAAAAGGGATTCACGTAAAATGTTCCGGCCACATTCATGTCGGGATGCTTGCGAGCAAACTCGGTGATAATTCCGACGGCGCATTCAGGGTCCCAAATTTCACGGCCATTGCTAATAATTTTATTTATTTGTCCGTAAGCGGCATCATCGAAAGTTAACACGACCGGAGTTCGACCGGCTTCGGTTGTAATATGGCCATCAACGACATCATTTAAATGCGCTAAACGATAGCCACGGTTATAAAGATTTTCTAAATCGCGCCGGAAATTATCACTCGAGCGCACGTAATCACGCTCGGGCGAACGAATTTGATGATACATCAAAAACATAATTGACCCGAGTTCGTTGGGTAACGGGCGCTCATCAGTAGCTTTTGCTGCAATGGCCCCGGCACTTAAGAATGCCACCAGCATGAGGTGACTGAGAAGTCTCAATTTCACTTAAGCCCGCTCTTCACTTGATTCGCACGCGAAGTTATGCGCTGAGATTTTCTTTTTAAGCCGGCCACGCTGTAACGATTGCTAGCGTTCCAAAGTAGAAATCCAACTCCGCCAACTTTGTCGGAGCCATCGATTTGCGCTCTAATTTCAAACTCGCTGTACTCGCGGTGATTGTAGGCGTAATCGCGAAAAGCTTGTAACCAAGGGCGAATGACGGTTTCTTTATCGGCGCGTAAACGGTAGCGGCGAACACTGTCTTCAATAATTTCTTTCGGATGATCAACGGGGATATCAACGCCCGCCGTGCCCACACCAAAACCTGACGGGTAGACCATCGGACACACGTAATCTAAGTACGGGGTAATATCTTCGATTCTTTGGCCGATGCCACTATCAGTTTTTACGTAAGCAGTGTCACCAAAAACGTCGGCGGCGATGAAAGCTCCCATTCCGCCTAAAGTTCGTCTGGCTTCCTTTAGTAAAGTGGCAATTGCAAGCGTGCGGCTGTTAGCCGTGAATTCTGAACTCCACTGAACACTGCCGCGATTCCCATCGGTTGGAAAGCGAACATAGTCAAACTCGATCTCGTCAAATCCGGCTTCAACCGCGCGCTTTGCGATGTTGATGACGTACTGATGGGCTTTCGGATTGAAAGGATTTAAATAAGTAACACCATGAGAATCTTCCCATGGTTTACCAGTATTTTTATCCATGATGGCCAGGCTTGGGTCTTTGCGCGGCCCGATATTGTCTTTAAAGGTTACGATTCGCGCGATCATATAAAGACCCTTCGCGTGCATATCAGCGA
>JACMNA010000082.1 GCA_014378765.1 Bdellovibrio sp.
CGGCTACGCTCGCTCGAGCTCGGCGATTAAAAAAACCGCTAAGTTATCGAAAGTGTCGGTCATCACTAAGGATGGTAAAGCCTTATAGAACAAAAAAAGTGCTATACTTAACCGGCGGAAAGTCATTAGCGAAGCCGCTAAACCAACCCCGGAGACTCCAGCTTTAAGTATTTTTTTGTTATTAATTGGAACTTTAAGAATCGCTAAATCCAAGACCGCGTTTAAAAATGTTAGTAGCGCTTCTGAAGGCTTCAAGCGAACCAAGCGTGCGGCTTTTTCTTTGTTCGTTAGGTCTGCATCACTTTTAATTTCTTGTACGGCAATCAGCCAATTTAAAATCTCTTTTCTTGACGGCTTATCAAGGCTGGAAATAGTTTTTTTGATAAATTTTTTCGAACTTGCGGGAAGGCCTTTAATTTTTTTAAGCATAGCCAGCAGCATAGATCATTTACAAAAAACTACCAAGTAATCTGTAGCAGACGCATAATCAACCAAATATTCGCCACCACGATCGCCATTAAGAGCATCCAGGCAATTATTTTAGCTAATCCTTTAATTGCAAAACTCTTCATCAGTTTTGAATCTGAAGCAAACTGAATCAACGGTAAAATTACAAAAGGCAATTGCAGACTTAAAACTACTTGAGTCATTACTAAAAGCCGGCCGATCGAATTTTCGCCTAGTAACGACACGCCAATGTAGGCGGGTACTAAAGCTAAGGCGCGGGTAATAACTCTACGTTTCCAGCAGGGAATTTTAAGATCAAGAAAGCCTTCCAAAATAATTTGCCCGGCAATCGTTCCCGTAAAAGTAGAGCTTTGGCCCGCAGCCAATAAAGCCACGCCAAACAAAATGGCCGCTAACGAGGTGCCAACGATCGGGTCCAATAAATGAAAAGCCTGATCAATACTAATTACATCCGTACGGCCCGCATTATGAAAAGCCGCGGCCGCTAAAATAAGAATGGCCGAGTTAACCAAGAAGGCCAAAAATAGCGAAACCACTGTATCAAGTGTATTCATCCGAATTGCGCTGCGCTGATCACTTTCGGCATCAGAAATTTTTCGCGTCTTCACAATCGATGAGTGCAGATATAAATTATGTGGCATAACGGTGGCGCCTAAAATTCCGATCGCAATGTAAAGCGGCTCAATGGCCGAAATCTTCTCTAAAGATGGAATGAAGCCCACAAAGACATCGGGCCAAAAAGGTTTCACTAACCATAGTTCAATAAAATAACAAACTCCAATCGTCATGACTAAACCTAATATGATCGCTTCAACTTGACGAAATCCTTTACCCTTTAGCCCTAAGACAATGAGCGTGTCTAATGCCGTGATAAGAATTCCAGTGTGCAGTGAACAGCCAAACAATAATTTGAAGGCCAAAGCACAACCTAAGACCTCGGCAATGTCGGTGGCAATGATTGCGACTTCGGCTAAAATCCATAATATAAAACTATAACGTCGTGAGTATTTCGCGCGGCAGAGTTCGGCAATATCTTTTCCCGAAATAAGTCCGACCCTTAGTGCCAAGCACTGCAGGAAGATCGCCGCTAAGCTTGAAAGTAATACGACAAATAAAAGGTTATAGCCATATTTTGAACCCGCCTCGATATCGGTGGCCCAATTTCCCGGCTCCATATAGCCTACGCAGACTAACAAGGCGGGGCCAAAAAAAATCGTAACCTTACGCCAGAAGGATGAGCCAGGCGGCACCGCAATCGAACCCTGCACCTCTGAAGGGCAAAACGGTGCCGTTGCAATTTTTGGTAAAGAAAATTTAAAGCTCAATTTGACTCCGGTTTATTCAAGCAAGCCAGACCATTAGCCTTCAAGTTAAGTTTGCAATTGCGCCGGGTCAATAGTTGATACGGCCAGAGGTGTAGGCTTCAATGGAGCACTTACAATGTAAGCTTACTAAGGAGAAATAATGACTTTACGAATTGGTGATATAGCCCCCGATTTTAATCAGGATTCGACGGAAGGTCCGATTCAGTTTCACCAGTGGAAAGCTAATCATTGGGCCGTACTATTTTCGCACCCCAAAAATTTTACGCCCGTTTGTACAACTGAATTGGGTGAGGCCTCGCGCCTTAAGCCTGAATTTGATAAGCGCAACGTAAAAGTTTTAGGTTTAAGCGTTGATAAATTAGACGATCATCATTCTTGGTCAAAAGATATTGAAGAAACTCAAGGCTCAAAATTAAATTTTCCGTTATTAGCTGATCACGATAAAAAAGTATCGGGCCTTTACGATATGATTCACCCGAACGCCAGCGACACCATGACCGTTCGATCAGTTTTTGTAATTGATCCACAAAATAAAGTGCGTTTAATTCTTACTTACCCCGCAAGCGCCGGACGAAATTTCACCGAAATTCTGCGCGTGATTGATTCATTGCAATTAACTGATAATTATAAAGTTGCGACGCCGGTTAATTGGAAAGACGGTGACGACGTAATTATTGTTCCGTCTTTGCAAGATAAGGCCGAGATGGATCGCCTTTTTCCGAAGGGTTACAAAGTAATTAAGCCTTATTTAAGAACTACGCCACAACCGAATAAACCGAATAAATAATTATGCTAATTGGATCTGTTGCCAATGTAATTGGTGATACGCCGCTTATTAAGATTGAATCACTGTCAAAGAAAACCGGTTGCGAAATTTACGGTAAAGCTGAATTTTTAAATCCGGGTGGCAGCGTGAAAGACCGTGCCGCTTTAGGTATAATCGAAGCCGCCGAAAAATCAGGGCAATTAAAACCGGGCTTCACCATTATCGAAGGCACCGCGGGTAACACGGGAATTGGCCTGGCCACAATTGCCGCGCAAAAAGGTTATCGCTGCGTGATTGTCATGCCCAACAACCAAGCCAGTGAAAAGTACGTAACCCTGAACGCCTTAGGCGTTGAACTGATCACGGTAGACCCTTGCCCTTTCGCGAATGAAAAACATTTCTACCACACGGCCCACAGAGTTTCGCTTGAACGCGAAAATATGTTTTGGGCTAATCAGTTTGAAAACTTAGCGAACTTCGAAGCGCATTACCAAAATACGGGGCCCGAAATTTGGAAACAAACGGAAGGGCAAATCGATGCCTTTATTTCAGCGGTTGGAACGGGTGGAACCTTAGGCGGCGTTTCAAAATATCTAAAAGAAAAAAAACCTAACGTGCACATTCGCTTAGTTGACCCTTACGGTTCAGGGCTTTACTCGTATTTTAAGACGGGGCTGATGGTTTCAACCGGAACCTCAATTACGGAAGGCATCGGCATTATGCGGCTAACGGCCAATTTTAAAAAAGCTATAATCGATGAAGCCGTGCAAGTGCACGATCAAGAAATGATATCGATGCTGTACCACTTAGCAAAGTTTGACGGGTTATTAGTTGGGCCATCGGCGGCCCTTAATGTGTACGCCGCCTACCAATACGCACTGGAAAATAAAAATAAAGGATTAAAAATCGTAACGGTGCTTTGTGATTCAGCTTTACGGTACCAGTCTAAACTTTTTAATCCGGCATTTTTGAAAGAAAAATCTCTGCATCCAGAGTCGATTTACTAAGAGGGTAAAAAAAAAGCGTGGATTTAAGGTCCACGCTTTCGTTATTGCAAAAGTAGTAATAAAATTATTTCTTAGATTGAGAAGTTACGCGCGTTAAATCATTAATGCGGATATCGCCGTTAGCGCTGCACAGTAAGTCTAAATGGCAATTCATTGCGTCGTTTACCA
>JACMNA010000083.1 GCA_014378765.1 Bdellovibrio sp.
TATAGACAAGCAGTCCTTCGCATAACCAGCAAAAAGTTCTTAAAATTCAGAATTAAAAAAAAGAAAACATTCGCCGCAACTTCGCGCTAGCAATGGGTTTCATTGATTTTTTTATTTTACTTATTCAATGCTAGATTCTAAAAAAAACAAATTTTTTTTAGTCCAGATGCTGAAAGCACACACAGATTTTGTGATGTGTTTTGTACACATATTATTACAAACTTAGCATGGCTAAAGATGTGCAGTGTAGGAAGGCAAAACTTTTTAAGTTGCGTTTGAACTAAGGCCTCATTACGATTTGAGCCATCAGTAAACGAAAAACATAATTTGCACTTAACGAAAGGACGCAAAATGAAAAAACTTTTAGTAATAGCAGTAGCCTTAGCTTCTGTTAATGCTTTCGCAACACGAGCTCGTGTGAACGCTTTAGGAAACTCGGTCCACTTAATCGACACAAACACAGTCCACAGCAACCCTGCTGATATGTTCTTTGTTGGTGGCGACTACGTAACGGCTGAAGCAGGTGTTGGTTCTTCGGCGGCAGGCATAGGATCAGGTGACGTTACTCAAGTTGGTCCACCAGCGAACACTGCACGTGATGGTCAAAACAATGCTGAAGGAATGGTTGTTCGTTCTTGGGGCGATGCAAAAGCGGGCCTTTCAATTGGTCACATGTCTACTTTAGCAACTAGTTTGCGTAACTTAGCTGGTGCTACAGTTGCACAAGGTGGTTTGAATGCACTTCCTTCACGTGGTAGCTTTTTACAACAAAATCCAGTTGGTTTATTCTATGGAATGAAAGCTGGAGACTTAGCTTGGGCAGCAGGATTGAACTACTCTAACTTTGCTTCTAAAACTGGAATCAATGAAAAAGAAACTTCAATGGGCTTAGTTGCTGGTATGCGTATGGGCGCAATGGATGCACGTTTAGGTCTTGGTTTAGGTAACACTTACCAAAATGACATCGACGGCAAATTCGAAGGCACATCTGGAATCACTGGTGCTTTCGGTTACTGGTTAGATACAACATATTTGTCTGCTAACTTAACTACCGCTGGTTTCAAAACTAGCAGCACTACTGGCGTTGATACTGGAAAGTATCAATCTACATCTTACGGTGTAAGCGCTACGAACTCTTTGAAAAAAGATGGCTCTGAGTTTTTCTACGGTGCAGGATTACAAAGCACTGAAGCAAAAATAACTCAAGGCCCTGCTCCAACTGCTGAGAAGACTACGACAACATTGAATGTACCGGTAACTTTAGGTTTAGAAGTTGATGCAACTACATGGTTAGTATTACGTGGTTCTGTAACTCAATCTATTCCATTATTAGGTTCGGCTAAGACTAGTACTTCAACTTCAACATCTTCTGAAACTGGTCCAGGTTCTACCAACACTGCTTTCGCAGCGGGTGCTGGTTTGAAATTTAACAAGATTACTCTTGATGGAACAATGTTAGCTGGTGGATCTCAAACTTACGGTACTAACGCATTGTTAGGCCAAGTTGGTTTGACTTACATGTTCTAATTTTTCGAAAGAAAAATTTGTCTAATAAGTTCGAAAGAAAAATTAGATACAAAAAAAGCCTTGGTAACCCCAAGGCTTTTTTTTATTTAAAATGCGATAGATTCTTTAATTAGTTCTGACCTTTTTTGACCTTTAAAAAGTTCGACGAACAGCCACCAATACCGTTGTTAGCCGAACTGTCGCCGATGGTAAAATCTTTTACATCGTAGGGATAAACCATGTCGCTCATGCCGTCAGAGCCGTTGTTAGTTAACTTCAAGACTTGTAAAACCTTTCCATTTTTGGCGACAAGCTCAAAAGTACCGGCTGTTTTAATTTGAAAAGACACGTTCTTTAAGACTGTCGTCTTTGAATCAAATGAGACGTAAGTCAAAGTTTGTGCGGCCATACTGTAAGTGGTGTTGATGAATGGCTCAGTGAAACCGCATTTAATAATGTCGGCTTGAGCGGATACACCTAAAAATAAAGAAATGTAGATTAAGTTTTTCATTTTTTTCTCCTATTACATTGTTGTTGAAACATATTCAAATTTGCCAACGCTCACTTGAGTATTGCCCGATAAACGAACATAAGCCGATGTTAATTCGCCGCCTTCGTAGCGCAATATTGCACAATAAACGCGCTAACAAAAAGAGATAATTAATCTATTTATAAAGGGCTGTAAAAAATTTGCGATCAGCTGAGCGGGAAAGTGGTTTCTAAACTACTTTTTAACAACGCCTGTGCCCAAGTAATCGGGTGGAACAAATTCAGGGGTGTGCGGATAACGGTAGCTCTTGTAAGCTTTAACCGGAGGCTCGCCGGCCGATTTGTAGGCTTCGTCCCAGCAAAAGGCCAAAAGTAAACTGGCGCGGGTTAACTCTTCTAAAATGAGCTTTTCAAAATTTTTGAAACCAACGGAACCATGTTTTCGCTCGGCAGGCGTGCGAAAACTCATGCCTTTTTCGATCTTAAGCTCGGAAGGTTTGGTAACCGGGTCAACTTTTAGAATGGATTTTAAATCTTCATTTGAGATCTCGCTTAAAGCCCGCATATTTTCAACTAAAGTTTTTTGTTTAACAAAGGCGGGGGTCTTCATTGCCTTTGCTTTTTTAATGATTCGCGGAACTAAATCCGCATCAAAAAAAGAAACGGCCGTGTCTTCGTAGTAAGCGTGAATGCCGCCGTGGCCCGAGGCGTAGCCGTCATAGTCGGAAGTACTATGAAAAGGCTGTGCAGCGTCAGCCACGAAGTGGCCCATCAAACCAAGGTTAACAATCAGCTGATAAAAATTTTTGTTAAATGGAAAATCTTCGTTTTGTTCTTCTTTGCTATCTTTGGGCTCGGCTAAACCTTTCATAGATTGACCATCAGCAATGGCGCGACGATAGAATTGATCGGCGCGCCACCAAACGGATCCCAATTCATCATGCACCGAAAAAATCGCCGCGTTTTGATTTTTGATGCTGGGACGGCCGGTGTAGGTTTCAACAATCAGACGGTAGTCGGTCGGCATGTCTTTAATTTTAAGTCCGATGTTCTCAGCATTTAAAAAATGTGTGGGGTCACCTAATTTTCGTTGTTCGGCGGGTAATCCGCGCCAGTAAGTATCGGGGATATTGCAAAGATGCGCCATAATTTGTGGTTTATTTTGTAAATACTCTTTTAGGTGCGGATTTTTAACTAAGAATACCGCCGCTTCACAAACGGCCGCATGTCCTCGACCGCCCCAGGCCATCAGGGTTGAAGAAGATGAACTGAGGGTAATGAATATTATCGTTGGTAAAAATTTTCTCATATATCCTTTAAGTCGAGTGCTGACGCAATTATCTTAATTCGGCCGGAGGATTATTTTTAGCTCGTAAGAAAATTAAAGCTAACAAAGTCGCGGCGTACGGAATCATCTGAATAAATTCTGCCGGAATTCGAGATGAAATCAACTGATTCGACTGTAACTGAATCTGCAATGCCTCACAAAAACCAAAAAACAAGCTGACCAGTAGGGCCCGGCGTAAACTCCAACCGGCGAAAATCAGAGCGGCTAGGGCAATGAAACCACGACCTGCACTCATCAGCGGCGAATAGTTCGAAGATAAATAAGTTGATAGAACGGCGCCCCCCAGGCCCGTAATGAAAGCGCAAAGGGTGACTGCTTGCCACTGTCGAATGATGGGGTTTACGCCAATCGATTCTAAGGCCAAACGTTTTTCGCCCGCAAACTTCATTTGCAAGCCCCAAATCGTTCGGTTCGATAACCAGAAGGCCGCTGTGATTGTTACAATCAAAATTGTTACCGGTAGGGCATAGTAAACATTGTCAGCGTTGATTGATGGCGTCGAGCCCGTCGAATCAAATACCGATTTGCTAACGATTGGAATGAGTCCCATGACTAAAAGATTTAATGCTGTTCCGACAATGATTGAATGCGCTTTTAGCTTTAAAGTAAAAATACAAAATATTTGCCCAAATAGGGCCGCCATCACTCCGGCCGCCAGATAGCCAAGAAGCAAGGTTCCGCTAAAAAACGAAACGCTGGCCGCCGTAAATGCTCCGACTAGCAAAAAGGCTTCAAGCGAAATTTGCGCGACGCCTGATTTTTCAGAAAAATAACCGCCGCAAGTCGCAAACATCAGTGGCAGCGACATGCGAAAAGTTGAAAGAATAAGTAAGATAAAAATTGAATCAATCAAGCTTTACCTTTTTCTTAAAACGGTAATTAAAAAAATAGTATGATGAAGCCACAGAAAAGATGATGATGGCTTGTAAGATCAAAGAAAAATCGCGGGTCAAAAACTTCGTTTCTAGATCAAGATCAGAGGCACCCTTATGCAGACTAGCCATTAGAAAAGCTGAAGCAATAATACCCAAAAAGTTATTGCGAGCTAGCAGGGCCACGGCGATTCCTAAAAATCCATATTGCGGAGAAAAACCAATTTTAAATTGAAAAGTATTGCCTAGCACTTCGGTTAGCCCCACTAGGGCCGAACAAACGCCAGCTAGGCCAAGCGAAATCGTTAGAATCTTAAAGTCGCTAATCTGCAAGCGCCGAGCGGCCAATGGATTTGAACCATATGCCCTAATTTGCAGTCCCCATAAAGTTTTTTGTTCTAAAATAAAAAGTACAATACAAAATAAAATAGCTACTAAGAAAAAACTGCTTACCGCCGATTGCTCGAAGTAAACTTTTAAAAAATCATTATTTAAAAACTGAAAGCTAGGTTGAATCAAATGGGTTTCGGGATTTTGTGAATTCGGGTTCTGAAGCCGGTTAATGGTAAACCAAGTGGCAAAGGCCGATAAAATAAAGTTAAGCATAATCGCTACAACTACTTCATGCGCCTGGCGATAAAGCTTTAGTAAGGCAATAACGTACGCCGCTAAAAATCCGGCTAACGCCGTTAATACACAAAGTAAAAGTATTGAAAAGCTTGTATCGAATGGAAGCACGTGACCCAAGTAAGCCGCCACAACGGCCGAAAAAATAATTTGCCCCTCGGCGCCGATGTGAAATAAGCCCGCCTTCATCGGTATGCTAAACGCCAATCCAGAAAATATCAGGCATGTGGTATAGAAAAGAGTTAAACCAAAATCAAATTTTGAGTTGTAAGAACTTGTTAATAATACTTTTAGCACGTGCAATGGATTTTCTCTAAAGAATAGGGCCAATAAACACGCAAGTGCAATTCCAACAATTAATCCAATGATCGGGGCGGCTTTCTTCAACTGACCCCTCCGGCCATGTACAGGCCAATTTGCATTTCATTTAATTCATTTTTTTGAAAGGGGCCAAAAATCTTATTTTTATACAGAACAATATAGCGGTCCGCTAAGCCAATCACTTCATCAAGGTCAGAGCTTACTAAGAAAACCGCATTCAATTTTTTGTACTCATGCAGGGCTTCATGAATTTTTTGTTGGGCGCCCAAATCGACCCCGCGGGTTGGATGTGCGGCTAAAAGAATTTTCGGTTCATTCCATAATTCACGGCCGACGATAAATTTCTGCTGATTACCACCTGATAGCTCGTGCAAAGGTTGGGTCACGACGCCAGGGCGAACGTCCCAGCGAGCCAGAAGTTCAGCCGTGGCCGCTTCTAAGCGCTCTTTTTGAATAACACCATTACTAACAAATTCATGCGGATGTTTTAGCAACATGTGTTCAGTCAGCGACAAATTTTCAAAAACACTTAAGCGCACGCGGTCTTCAGAAATATCTCCGTAACTTAACTTTTGTTGTCGCAACTCATTGAGCATTTTTGAAATAAGTTCGTTTTGTCCGTTGCCTTCTACGCCTGCGACCCCAAATATTTCGCCCTTCATCAGGGAAATATTTTCGTTACCCCATTGAAAAATTACTTTTTTGGTCATGTGGCCGCTAGCGCGTTGGTGCGACTCAAGCCGTCGCCCAATCATTTTTTCGGCAATCTCACTAACTGAGATCGAATTGGCGGCGTCTGTAAAAACGAGCTCACCGTGACGTAAAATTGAAATATTGTCAGCGACTTTTTTAATTTCATGTAGCTTATGTGAAATCAGAATAATGGTTTTACCTTGAGTTTTTAATTCCAAAATAAAATGTAACAGCTCGGTCGCCTCTTGCGGAGTTAAAACGGCCGTCGGTTCATCAAAAATAATTATCTCAGGACTTTGTAACAGGGCCTTAAGAATTTCTAAGCGTTGCTGTTGACCAATTGAAAGTTTATAGACGACCTTATCTAAATCAATTGTCCACGAAAACTTTTTTAACAATGCATGAGCCTTTTGCCGAATTTGCTGCATGGGCTTTTTTTGCAAGACTGAACCCGCCGTGCTTGAACTTAAAACTAGATTGTCTAAGGCTGTTAAGTTATCGGCTAAAACAAAATGTTGATGAATAAAGGCAATATAATTTTGAAACGCCTCTTGCGCGGAGGTGGGCTGATAAATTTTTTCTGAAAGTAATATTGTTCCAGAGGTGGCTGGAAGTAATCCGCCTAATATTTTCATTAAGGTTGATTTACCGGCCCCATTTTCACCAACGAGGGCGTGCACTGTCCCTCTTTGAATTTTTAAAGAAATATCACGGCAGGCGAAGTGTTCATCAAACACCTTAGAGATATTTTTAAACTCAATAAACGAAGCGGTCTCGCTCGATGGCATCGGCACTTATTTCGTCACGTAATAATCAGGCACGGCAATTTTTTTTGCGATAATCTGTTTTTTAATTTCATTTAATTTATTTTTTTCAAGCGCAGACCATAATTTTTCATTATTTTGGTCAAGGGCCCAATCGACGCCCGAATCTTTCAAACCAAAGCGAATCACGCCCCCTTGAAATTGTTTGGCGTTAGCTGACTTAATTGTTTCATAAACGGCAACATCAACTCGTTTCAACATACTGGTTAAAACTACGCCAGGTTTGATCCAATTTTGGTTTGAGTCGACGCCAATGGCGTAGATCTTTTTATCGGCCGCCGCATCAAATAATCCTGAGCCCGAAGCGCCGGCCGCGTGAAAAATAACGTCAGCTTTTTTACCAATTTGTGACAGCGCCATTTCTTTTGCTTTGGTCGGATTGTTCCAAGCTTCGCCTGTGACGCCGATATAATTATTTAGCACGGTAGCTTTTGGATTTATATATTTTACGCCCGCTTCATAACCTTTTTGAAACCGGCGAATCAGCGGAATATCCATTCCACCCAAAAATCCCACCACGCCCGTTTTTGATTTCATGGCGGCGGCTGCTCCCATCAAGAAGGAACCTTCATGCTCTTCAAATAATAAAGAACGAACATTGTTAGCCTTAACTTCGCCATCAACAATTGCAAATTGCGTTTGCGGAAATAATGCCGCTACTTTTTTAATGGCATCCGCTTGGGCAAAGCCGATTCCGATAACTAAATCATATTTTTTTTGCGCAAAATTTCGGTGGAGAACTTCTAAAGAGTTGTTATCGGTAGCTTCGACGTACTTCAGTTCAATGCCTAATTCTTTTTCGGCCTTGGTGGCGCCGTTGTAGGCGGATGTATTAAATGACTTATCATCTTTGCCCCCTTTATCAAGAACCAGCCCGACTTTAAATGCAAGCGACGTCGATGACACAATTATCGCAGAAAGAAAGAAAAAAATGCGCCCAGCAACCAACATGAAGTCCTCCAAAGTGAGAGTCTTTTTAATGTTTCTGTTCTAAATTTGGTAACCTCTGCCGTCAAGCTAAAGTGCTTGTAACGAGGTCACGGTTTAGTTATAGGTAGCTTGAATGAAATCTGCGGAACAATTTACTTTTACGGCCATTGGATTTTTAAAATCTTGCTATCCCGAAAAGTTTGGCGTGCCTCGCCAGCCCGGCCTAGTAAAAAAGGCATATTCTGAGTTAAAAATTCGCGCCGATCTGCAGCCGGAAATTTCATTGCAGGGTCTTGCGGGCTATTCGCACGTATGGTTGCAATTTATTTTTCACTTAAATACTTCACAAAGGTTTCACGCGAAGGTGCATCCGCCCCGATTAGAAGGCGAAACTATGGGGTTATTTGCGACTCGCACGCCACACCGGCCCAACCCAATTGGGCTTTCACTAGTTGAACTAGTGGAAGTCAAAAAAGATACGCTTTTTTTTGCGGGAGCTGACCTAGTGGAGGGAACTCCGATTTTAGACGTGAAACCTTACTTGCCCCATATTGAAAGTGTGGCCAATGCTCGCAATGGCTGGCTCGGCGCGGTTCAGAAAGACGACATTGAAGTTTCTTTTACCGAAAAGTCATTAATACAATTACAAAATTGGATGACCCAAAGCGGCCGATTTGAATTAAAAGAAGTTATTACCGAGGTTCTGAAACAAGATCCGCGCCCCACAATTTATAAAGGTTATGAAACGGGCGAGTCTCCATATCGAAATAAACATGCTTTTAGACTCTATGACGGCGATATTCATTTTGAGTTTCTATCAGCCACCAATGCTGAAGTTTTTGATATCCGTTTTTAGCATAATAACTTACTGAATGACATTGTGACATGGCGCTAGAATTTCTGCTTAAATTGTGATTTATTATCGAAAACGGGGGGATCATGGAAACAACGCAACAAAGTTCTACAACTTTACGGAAGGTGCCAACTTTAAGTTTGGGTTCGTACTTACACGGATCTGAGGCCGATAAAGTTAAATTTATCGAACAGCTTTTTCACGGAATGAAAGACTACGGTTTTATAATTTTAAAAGATCATGATGTTTCGCCAGAATTACTTTCGCAAGCTTACCAAGTTTTAGAAAAATTCTATTCGCTGTCAGAAGATAAGAAATTATCATACGTTTCTGAATTGGGCGGCGGGCAGCGGGGTTACACGGCATTTGGCAAAGAGCATGCTAAAGATTCACCCGTAAAAGATTTGAAAGAGTTTTGGCATGTGGGCCGTGAAGTAGAGGCGAGCCATGCGTTCTCAAAATACTATCCAAAAAATATCTGGCCCAATGATACCGTACCTGAGTTCAAGCCTTTATTTGAAAAATTATTTTCGCAGTTAGAAACAGCCGGCATGCAGATGATGGAAGCCTTGACCTATCCATTGCAGGTTGAAAAAGATTACTTTAAAAATATGGTGGTTGAAGGTAATTCGATTTTGCGACTGCTTCATTATCCACCGATTCCTCAAGGCGTTGACCCGCGCTGCGTGCGTGCGGCCGCCCATGAGGACATCAATTTTATTACAATTTTACCTGCGGCCACGACGTCAGGTTTGCAATTGAAAGACCGCGACGGCACTTGGCTTGATATCGAAAGCGATTACGGAACATTAATCGTTGATGCAGGTGATATGTTAGCGCGGATTACAAATGATTTGATCCCTTCAACCACTCACCGAGTGATCAATCCGCAAGATGGTAAAAATTCGTCTCGGTACTCGATGCCGTTCTTTATGCACCCGCATCCTGAATCACTATTAACGTGCCTGCCTTCGTGCCGAGGGTCTGGAGCAAAATACCCCGACATCACGGCCCACGATTTTTTAATGCAAAGACTACGAGAAATTGGTTTAATTAAGTAAAGATGAAGAAACGCTATTTATTGACGATCGCCATTACCGTGGCGGTCATGATTTTATTTTTCTGGAACGATCGAAACGAATTACGTGATGAATCGTCAGCTAATGAAACAGAGACTCAGGTTGCGCGACTTGATACTGATAAAAAATCCGAAGAAGTCATTAAAAAGCAGGTTTTAGATTCGCAGAATATCAAAGACAAATCGACTGGCGTTGCCACGACGGCCGAACAAATTGCCGAAGTAGAAAAATCTTTTTCATCGCATTTAAAATTATTGGGTCAATGTTTAGGGGTTATCCCGTCGGTAGAATCTGATAAGGTCGATCCAACTTTTGACAATTTAATTATTGCCTTAAGGCCCGCGTTCGGAGACGTCGTGGTTAAGATGGATGACTGGACTCAGCTTGATATGCGGGCTCCGTCGGGCGTCGTGACTAGAATTCGAACCGAAACCGAGTATGTCGATAATGGAAATCCCATAAAGCGATTACAATATTATAAAATGAACGAGCAAGGCATGCCTGAACTGCAAGTGCTGCCGGCTGAACATATGGTTGACCCCAGTGATAGTTATTTAGAAACTTTAAAAGGTGATGCCCCAACGGTAAACGATGAAAAAGGTGGCCGCGTTTATTACAGCGAAGGAGAAGAGTTGGTCTTGGTTGAGCGTAATAATAAAGTTCAGTCTTTTTCGCTATCGAAAGGTGAAAAGACTTTTAGTTGCACCGAGACGGATACGGTCAGCTCAAATTGTCAGTGTTTGTAAATCATTATTTTAAACTTTAATATTTAAGTCTTAGTTGAGACCGCAACGGAAAATGATCTGAGCTTTTTTCGTTTAAGACTTCGGTTTGTATATTTTCAAAACCACGAACGTAAATATGGTCCACAATTAAATGGCGAAAATCGCTCTGCGGCTGCATTTCCGTTAACTTTAATTTTTGAATTAATTTTCTAATAAATATTTTTCGAGATCGGTTCCACGTGTTAAAGTCTCCGGCCCAAATTAAGGGTCCGCTCAGTTGCGCCACAAATTGAGCCAATTGAATCATCTGCTGTTCAAAGAGAAACCCCGTATTAAAATTAAGCGCGTGCGTATTAATTAAATGCACTTTTGTTCCACTCAATTGAATCGTCGAGTAGCCCGCCACCTTGTGAGTGAAAATAATGGGCTCTACACCTGGCGAAATGATCGTTAAATTATTATCGAGATTAAATTTTGAAATGGTCATCACGCCGGTCGCCAGATTGTGCCGGTTACAAAAACTTTTAAAGAAACTAAAATCCCACAGTATTTGAGAAGCAAAGGCGGCCTGCCAGTCGTCTGAATGAAGGGTCTCTTGCAGAAAAATCAGGTCAGCGGCTTTTGATAATCGTTTGACCGCAAAAAAGTTCTCAGCGCTTTCATGTTTGTGAACATTCCATGTTAATAGCGTAATTGAATTTAAATTCAGTTCGTCAGTTTGTAATTGAGGCACGTCTGAATACGAAAGTTGATTGGCAGCAAAATCCTTACAAAGCGGAGACAATTTCGCCGCGAAAGCTGGCAAAGAATGTAAGGCCATCAGCAGAAGTATATATTTCATGTGCGTCCCCTCGCTCGTTGAAATTGACCCAATTGCGTTAGCGGGGACTATCAGCCAAGAAAAACAAAAAGACTACTCATTTACCCAGTACACTCCGCGTCGGCAAAAATTACCATAACACTGTCGAAAGACGGGCATTTTGACTCCCGCCCAGATTCTACCTAAGCTTATTAATATGAGCGAAAGCAAAAAATTTACTATCTGCCCAGCACTTCTGCAGCACGCGGGGGTATCGGTCACGTTTGGGTTTATTGGCCATGACCATTTTTATTTTCACGGAACACGGCACCTGACCGATACCCTGGCGTGGCGAGTAGAAAGCCCACCCCGCAAAGTTTAACTACTGAAACCGCGTAAGAGCTTCTTTTAACGAAACGACTTGTTCTTTCGACTGTTGTAACAACACGCGATCGGTGGCAATCACCTCTGGGTCGGCGTTTTGTACAAACTTTTCGTTAGATAGCTTTCCGTTAAGCAGGCTTACGTCTTTTTCTAGCTTTTCGATCGTTTTATGAATTCGTTTAATTTCTTCGTTGAAATCAACTAAACCTTCAAGAGGAATAATAACTTTTACGCGGGCGTCGCCTAATACAACCGGGGCCACCGCGCACTTCATCATATCGCCATCTTCACCGATATCCATCGTAGCAATACGACCTAAATTCATAATAGCCGAGCGGTTATGACTTAAAATCTTTTGCACGTCATCTTGCGTGACGCCCAGGCGAATATTTAATTTCACGGCCGGGCTGATTCTATTTTCGCCGCGAATATTTCTAATGGCGGTAATCACTTCTTTCACGATATCAATTTCAAATTCTGCTTCTTTACTAGCGAAAGCTAAGAAATCTTTATCGTTTTTCACGGTCGGGTACTGATCGATAATGCATGCTTGGTTTTTTATCGGCAGATTTGAATAAATCTCCTCGGTTAAGAACGGGCAGAATGGGTGCAACAGCCGCACGATTCGATTTAACACCTGCGCCATTACTAACTGCGTTGTTTGTTTATCATCGGGCGACGATGAATGCATAATGGGTTTTGTAAATTCAATATACCAGTCGCAAAATTGATTCCAAATAAACTGATACAACGCCGTCGCGGCGTCTGAAAATCTTTCGGCCTCAAGCGCCACTTCAACTTGTTTTTCAACTTCGGCCAATTTTGCAATAATCCATTGGTCAAAAACTGAAATATGCGCGCGCGCGGGCAAGGCCTTCATGCCTTCAACCGGAACTTTGAAATCTTGCAGGTTTGATAAAACAAAACGGGATGCATTCCAAACTTTATTCATAAAGTTACGGTAACTTTCAACTCGCTGTTCGCTAAATTTAAAATCTTTGCCGCTAAATAAATGCGCTAAGAAACTAAAACGTAAAGCATCGGCGCCGTGCTTATCGATCATTTCGATCGGATCGATTGAGTTACCTAATGACTTTGACATTTTACGGCCCTGACTATCGCGAACCAAACCGTGAACGTACACGGTACGAAAAGGAACATCTTTTTTAAATTCTAGGCCCATCATAATCATGCGGGCTACCCAGAAGAAAATAATATCGTGCCCAGTTACTAAATAATTTGTTGGGTAAAATGTTTTTTGCGTTTCAACTGAATGCGCTTCTTCATTCGGCCAGCCCATCGTTGAGAAGGGCCATAGGCCCGAACTGAACCACGTATCTAACACGTCTTCATCTTGGGTAATCTTACTGCTTTTGCAATTTTCACATTGAGTCGGAGTAGTCTCGCTTACCGTATATTTTTCGCACTCAGCACAATGCCAAGCGGGAATACGATGACCCCACCATAACTGGCGCGAAATACACCAGTCTTCAATATTATTCATCCAGTGCAAGTAAACTTTCGTCCACGACTCTGGTTCGAAGCGTAATGAACCTGATTCAACCACGCGTTTAGCGGGAACGGCCAAGTCATCCATCTTCATAAACCATTGCTCAGACAAAAAAGGCTCAACCACGGCGCCCGAACGCGAGCAATGGCCTATCGAATTCATGTGTGGCTCTTCTTTTACTAAAAGTCCTAAAGCTTTTAAGTCTTCTAAAACTTTTTTGCGAGCGTCAGCGACTTTAAGCCCTTCGTAAGGCCCGGCGTTTTCGTTCATTTCGCATTTTTTAGTTAATAAGTTAATAAATTCTAACTTATGGGTTTTACCAATTTTATAATCGTTAAAGTCGTGGGCGGGAGTAATTTTAACCACGCCTGAGCCGAAATCTTTATCAACGTACGTGTCGGCAATGATTTTAATTTTACGATTTATCAATGGAACCGTAACGGTCTTGCCGATAAGTTTTTTATATCGATCGTCATCGGGGTGAACGCAAAGCGCCGTATCGCCCAGCATTGTTTCCGGGCGGGTCGTCGCAATTGTTAAAAAATCACTGGTGCCATCGATCGGATAATTAATGTGATACATCAAGCCTTTTACTTGTTGATGCTCAACTTCCAGATCGGAAATGGCCGTCTCGAGCGGTCCGCTCCAGTTCACTAAGCGCAGGCCTTTGTAAATCGCATTTTTTTTATAAAGCGTAACGAAAACTTTTCTAACCGCGGCGGATACGCCTTCATCAAGGGTGAAAGTCGCTCGGTCCCAATCGCAAGAATCTCCTAGGCGGCGCATTTGATTATAAATGCGATCCCCGTATTCGTTTTTCCATTTCCAAATTTCATTCACAAATTTTTCGCGGCCTAACTGATGGCGAGTAATCGTTTTCTTTTTTAATTCTTTTTCAACTACACTTTGCGTAGCGATGCCCGCGTGATCTGTGCCGGGTAACCACATGGCATTGAAGCCACTCATGCGTTTCCAGCGAATTAATAAATCTTGAATGGTATGATCAAGGGCGTGACCCAAGTGTAAAAAACCCGTGACGTTCGGTGGAGGCAAAATAATCGAGAACGGAGGTTTTTTCGATTGGTCTTCGGCCTTGAAATAACCGGCCTCTTCCCACGCTTTATAAACTTTAATCTCAACTTCTTGGGGGCTGTAACGATCCGCTAGTGTTTTCATTCTGATAAGATTATCAGACTTGATCCCTTTCGGTCACCAATTGCTGATGGCCGCCATTAACAAGATAGACGTTTGTATAACCTTTAGTTTCTAATTCATGAAATAAACTTTGCGATTTTTGGCCGTCTTCGCAGGCAATCACGATGGCAAAATCTTTCGGGGTTTTTCGTTCTTCGATGGCACTTAATGCCTCTTCGGGTTGCGCTAAGATTTCATAGGTTTCAACATGCATTTTAAAAATACTGGTGTACCAACCGACTAAGCTAGGGCCCATATTAATAAAGAAAAAAGGAATGCGACTTTTAATCAAGTTATCTAGCTGAAAAAAGCCAATACTATTAAGCATTGTTCGCTCCTACGGACGCTGATTTTTGGCCCGCATTGGGAATGGATTTAAATATTGTTATGACAACAAACAACGCGATCAGGGCCATTAAACCGGCCAATAAAAATGGTGATTGAATTGATAAGCCGCCGTAAAGCGCGCCGCCAGCTAAGGGCCCGATGATTCGACCTAATGAAGCCATGCCTTGAGTTGTGCCTAAAGCCGCGCCTTGTTCTTTAGCATCTATTAAAAGAGAAACTGATCCTAAAGTTGATGGATTAGTAAAACCAATTCCCAGTGCAAGTAAGGTTTGCGTGATGGCTAGTACAAAAAGTGATTGCGCAATCGCCATTCCGGTTAAGCCCATGCACATTAACATCAATCCAAAACGCAAAACTTGTTTTTCGCCGTACTTAGGAATCAGCCTTCGCACTAAAAAACCTTGTGTGATTACAATCATGACGCCGATATAAGCGAAACCAAAACTAACTTCTTTAATTCCCCATCCAAATAAATCTTTCATGTACAATACAAATGTAGCTTCCATGGTTGACATGGCTAATGATGATAAAAAGAAAACAAAAATCAACGGCCCGACGACGGGCATTTTAAAATATTTTATAATTTGCTGAAATCGATTTCGCTTTTCTTGCGGCTCGGTATTTACTTTTAAAGTTTCCTTTAAATTAAAATAGGCAAAAACGAACGTCACGGCACAAAGTCCCGATACCCAGTAAGAACTAAAGCTAGTTTGAAAGTGTGGATTTTTTGAAATGTGTTCGGCCCAAACAGTTAATCCGCCGCCAATGGCCGGGCCAAATAAAAATCCGAGACCAAAAGCCGCACCAATCAGAGCCATGCCCTTTGATCGCTCATTCGGGGGGGTAATATCCGAAATATAAGCCGAGGCCGTTGAAATCGAAGCGCCAAAAAATCCGGATAACATTCTAGCCGCAAATAAAATTTCTAAATTAGTAGCCTGAGCAAACAACAAGTATGCGAACACTTCTCCGACTAAGCAGGTAAGTAAAATGGGGCGCCGGCCGTAACGATCACTCAAGCGTCCCCAGAAAGGAGAAAACACAAATTGCATCAATGAGTAAATTGAAAGCAAAAGACCGGTTTCAAGCGGACTAGCACCTAAGCTAACCCCAAGTATTGGAATGATTGGAATAACAATTCCGAAGCCCAGTAAATAAATGAAGACCGTTATGAAAATAACAATTAGTGGTTTTTTATTTTTAGCCATTTCATTCATAACTCGACCTTTAGCACCTTTCATTTGATTTCAACTCAGCTACACTGAAAAGGCTATGAAAAACTTGAAAACCACTTTGTTTTTATCTGTCGTTACTTTCACGTCAATATCAATTGCAGACGAAATCTTTAAAAGTTTCGCGCCCGAGCGATTTGATTCGTATTTCTCGGTTAATTATTTCAAAACTGAAGCGAATTACTCTGCGCAAGGCTCACAAACAAGCTTGGCCTCTGGGGCCAGTTTTCAAATAACGGATATTAACGCGAAAGCTCGTTACATTCCTTCGCTTGATTTCGGAATTTACGGTGCAATTAACATTGGTAGTTCTGAATCCGCTGATGCGATTGCGACCCGACGTAATTCAACTTTGAATGAGTTAACGTTAGGGGTGGATTATCAAATTTATACTTCTGAATTCATTACCAGTTATGTCGATGGGGCCTTAATAAAAACCTTAGAAAAAATTAAACCCGATACCGATTCGGCATTAAATAATGATGGCGCCGATAAGTTAATAGCGCAAATTACAGCTATTTTTGATCTGGATGGGTTTTACCCGTTCGCCCAAGGTGGTTTTAACTACCGCACCGAAGGTTTATCAACGCTGATGACTTACGCCGGAGGCTTAGAAATTCGTTTCATTAAAGCGACGGTGGGGGCGGGCCTTTACGGGTACATTACTATAAAAGATGATAGTAAAACCAATAAAGCGTCCGAGCGTGATGCGGTTAACTTAAGAGTCGATGCAGGTAGTAAAAAATTTAACGGCGTTAACCCTAATAACCTTGATTCCGATTTCTATGTTAAGTTTGATATTAACCGCGACATTTCAATTAAGCTAAATGTAGGCACAACTTTGCTTGGTTCGAATAGCGCCTCTGGCTCACATTTTGGAGGAACTTTAGCTTGGGGCTTTGGTGGTTCGCAGCGCGCACTGTCTCGCCCAAGATCACGGCCCGTAAAAATTGAAAAACAAACGCAACCGGCCCAGCAGTTTAAAGAAGATACTGATGATGGCGTAAACCAAGATTATTTTAAAACCGTAAGACCTTCGAAAGATAATTACATCAAGCAGCTTGATGGCAGCAGTCAACCGGCCAAGTCCGTTGAGCCCGCACCGCCGGGCTACAAACTAAAATTAAAGAAATTAAAGAAGAAGTAATCGCTGGCTCACTTCATATCGAGATCGGGTAATCGCATCTTAGGCATAAAACTATCGCCTTGCTCTAATAATGAAAGATGTGCTTGAGTCATCGCTCGTAAATTAGCTTCAAATTGCATTTTCATCTTTTTTAAGTCGGCAATGTCTTGATAAGTTTTACGCAGAGAATCTTTCGCATCACGAGTAATCATCTCCGCTTTTTGTTGAGCATCATTAATAATTAATTTGGCTTCACGTTCGGCATCAGCCCGCATTTTATCGCTCATTTGCGAAGCCGATGTGATTGTCGCTTTTAAAACCTGATCGCGATCACGGTATTCTAATATCGACATTTCTTTATCTTTAAGAGCTTCTTTAAGGGCGCTACGCTCTTGTAGTAAGGCTTCTAGTTGAGCGCCAACGATATTTAGATAATCAGCAACCTCGTCTGGATCATACCCCATCATCTTTTTTTCAAATGTTTTATGCGCGATTTCTTTAGGATAATGCTTCATAATTGTTCCTCCGTGAACAAGAATTAGACCTTCTTTAGTATAGGCTAAAATTTCCCAGCCTTCTAGGGATCATCTTACGAACGGGCTGAACCAGACGTTCGAACCAGACTAATAGCTAGTTATTTGCTGCCGTTTGAAATCTCTTTAGAACGCATGGCGGCTTTTTCAAAACAAAAACGAACGGCGCGTTCAATTTCCATCTCGCGCATCGATTGCAGACCAGCGGCGGTGACACCTTTTTTAGAGCTTACTCGCGATTGTAATTCTTCGATCTCAATTCCTTCTGATTCGGCGGCTAATAGCGAAGCACCCAAAAAAGTTTCGACCGTCATTTTGCGGGCCCACTCTTCGCTGAAGCCATGCTCTTCGATCCAATCTTGCCAGTACATCATAAGTTCAAAAACAAAGCCGGTTCCGCTTGAACATGAAATCATCAACGCATCGAATTTTTCTTCGGTATCGACTTGCATAACGACGCCCAAACTAGAAAATAAATCTTCGACCGTTGCGGTCACGTAATCATCGGGTTTTTGACTCATGAAACCCAAAACCCCACGGCCAATAATTGACGGCGTGTTCGGCATCAGCCGCACCAGGCGGCCATCAGAAATTTGTCGAGTCAAAGTAGAAAAGGGAATACCCGCCGCTAATGAAATAATAATTTGATGTTCAGTAAAGGCCCCGGCAATACTTTCGATCGCGCCCGGCATGTCTTGCGGCTTCATGGCTAAAACCACAACGTCACATTCTTCGACGACTTGTTCATTGTAATCACGCGTCTGCACACCGTAAGTTTCAGAAAGTTTTATCAACTTACCGGGCGTACGATTAGAAACAATAATTTGATCGGCCCTTACTGATTTTGATTGAATCATGCCTTTGATGAGGGCTTGGGTCATGTGCCCCGCGCCCACAAAGCCAATTTTCATCGATTTTAAAAGTGGATTTTTATAAGTTGAATTCATTCGTGCTCATTTCTTATCTACGTTCACCAAACAAAACTGTTCCTAGTCTAACCCAAGTAGCGCCTTCTTCAAGTGCTGCTTCATAATCTTGGCTGGTTCCCATCGATAATTCTTTCAACTGCAGTTCATTCGCCAATATTTTCAGTTGTTTAAAGTAAATTCGATTTTTTTCGCCATCGTTTTCAAGCGGCGGCATCGTCATTAGGCCAACTATTTCTAAATGATCTAACGCTTTAAGTTCGGGCCAAGCTTTTAAAAAATCTTTTTTTTTAAAGCCTGATTTATTAGGCTCGTCAGTTAAATTAATTTGAATAAAAACTTTTTGAACGTGGTTAATTTCGGCGGCCTTGCTGGCAATTTTTTGGGCAAGTTCAAGTGAATCTACCGAGTGAATATATTTAAAATTTTTTTGTAAAAATTTAACCTTATTTTTTTGAATGGGTCCAATCAAGTGCCACTGAATATCTAAATTTTTTAAATTATTTATTTTTTCAAGCGCTTCTTGAATATAATTTTCGGCGAAATGTCTTTGCCCTTCTTGAAAAAGTTTTTCAATTTTTTCAATGGACTGAAATTTGCTGACGGCTAATAAATTTTGGTGGTCCTTAAGCTTCTTTTGAATCAAGGTTCGGGTTGAAGCTTTAGAAAGTTCCATGCTTTAAGTTTGAATAGTTTTTGCAAAGCTTGCAAGGGAAGTCCAACCACATTATCAAAATCGCCGACATACTTTTGGACAAATTGCCGACCTTCACCTTGAATAGCGTACGCGCCTGCTTTATCGGCGGGCTCTTTGGTTGCGATGTAATTTAAAATTTCTTTTTCAGATAGCTCGCGAAAAAAAACATCGGTCGTCTCAAGGTGAGACACTTCGTCTTTCGTATTCAGGTCAATCAGGTAGACCGCAGTCTTAACTTGATGTGATTTTCCGGAAAGTTTTGTTAAATATTCAAAAGCGATCTGTTCGTTTTCAGGTTTTCCAAGAGTCTCAGATCCTAGGCAAACCATTGTGTCAGCTGATAGAACGACTCCGTCAAGACCTTGGGCTAGCGCTAAGATTTCGCACGCCTTTGCTTTTCGTCTGGCGATGTCGATTATTTGTTCATCGAGTATTAGGTTTTTATTAGGAATTTCCGATACATGTACAGGGAATGAGACAAATTGAAAGCCAGCGTTTTTTAATATTTCTGACCGACGTGGAGATTGCGACGCTAAAATCAGTTGTTTCATGGCCCTTAGGTTTACTTGAAAAGGAGACACATGGGTAGTGCTGAACTGATGCTTTTTGCGGGACTTATTCTTGCGGGTGCCTCCGTCTACTTATTCGTTTCTTCGTTGCTGGCCGGTAAGCCGGGCGCCAGTCAGCTTTCTTGGGCCAGTGGCAATGAGCCAATCAAATCTAAAAATGGCGTCATCAATTTATGTCGTCCGATGGTTCACCAATTTACTTTGCAACACGCCTCAAAAATTAAATCTGACAAGTATCGTAAAAAAATTCAGCACCTCATTAAAACGGGTGGCTTAGGATCAGAATTGAACGTTGACGAGTTTATTGGTTTACAACTTTTTCTCGGCGTAGCATTTCCAATATTTTTAGCCATCATGAATTTTTCTCTAGATTTAGGATTTTCACCAATTATCGTTTTAGGTTTGGGCCTACTGGGTTTTTTCATGCCGGAAATGCATTGCAAGGCCACGAAGAAAAGTCGTGAGCTGAGTGTGCGTGCTGATTTACCTTTCTTTATTGATCTATTAGCTCTGTCGGTTGAAGCCGGTTTAGATTTCTTTGGCGCCATTCAAAAAATTGTGGATAAAGTTGCGGATAACAATTCGGTTTTAGCCGAAGAATTTAAAACCGTTTTAAAAGATATTAAAATTGGTTCGTCAAAGTCTGAAGCCCTTAAAGAAATGGCCGCGCGCCTTGATATGTCAGAAGTCACTAGCTTTGTGGCTGTACTGATTGATGCAGAGGCATCGGGTTCAAGTATTTCGCAAGTATTAAAAGATCAATCAGTGCAAATGCGACTTGAAAGATTTATGCGCGCCGAAAAAGCGGGTGCGAAAGCTTCCCAATTAATATTACTTCCGTTGATGTTATTTATTTTACCTGCGGTTTTTATCATGGTGTTTGGCCCGGTCGCGATCAGCATGATGGGCAAAGGTGGTAACTAATGGCCCGCCTTTATAAAACATCAACCACTGGCGCTGAACTTTTATTAAATAAGTTAAATATCGCTGATACTTTTTTTAAAAGAGGCTGGGGCTTGCTTGGGCACAAAACTTTGGCCACCGATGAAGGCCTGTGGATAAATGTTGGCAACAATGCGCACACATTTTTTATGAGGTTTTCGATCGATTGTATTTTCTTAGATAGCAAAATGGAAATCAAAAAAATTCTGTCTGCCGTACGACCCTTTCGATTTGTTGGACCCTACTGGAAGGCAACTTCATTCATAGAAACCGCGGCCGGTTTTGCTGAAACTAAAAATTTGAAAGTTGGAGATCATTTATATGTGGTCAATTAGAATATTATCTGGACCGCAAGCCGGCCAGGTTCACGATTTAAAATTAGGTAAAAATGTATTTGGTCGCGGCGGCCAAAGCCAATTTAAAATACAGTCACTGGGCATTTCAAAAGAGCATTGTGAAATTCATGTTTACAAAGATAAAATGATAGTTGTTGATTTAAAATCAAGTAACGGAACATTTGTAAATGGTGTTAAAATTCAAAATTCGTTAATTCAAGTCGGCGATAAAATAAGTTTATTTGATATTATATTAGATATTATTCCAAGCCCTGACTTACGTCCGATGAAAAACGTTGTCGCTTTACATCCCAATTCACCGAAATCAAATACACCATCAAATGAACTCATGATCAATGCACCACCACCACCTCCGGTTGTGCACCCAACGGCTTTTAATGGCAACGCCGCCATGCAAATGAATACGTTTGCCCCGTCGCAACCGCAAAGTTTGGTGCCGCCACCAGAACCCGCTTTAACCATAAGCGAGAAAATTGAAAACTTTATTGAAACCGTGGCGATGCCTGGCGTTTATAAATTAGGAATTTTATTTTCATTTAAACAAGTTCTTTTGGGCTTTGTAATGTGTTTCATTTTTGGCGTGACAATACTATCGATGATTCCGCTGACCACCATAACCAAAGAATCTAATTTGCAAGAGGCCGCTAAGCGGGCGAAATCAGTTGCGCGCGCATTAGCAAAAGTAAATGAACAAGCGCTTTTGTCGAATCAATTTGGTAGTTTGAATGTTTCAGACGCTCTTAAAGAAGATGGAATTAAAGAAGCGTTTATCATTCAACAATCTGATGGGTCTATCGTGGCGCCTTCAGAAAAAGTTGGACGTGATACTTCTAGCGCCTTTATTCTTCAGGCGCGTAAAGAGTCTCGGGCTTCGGCCAGTCGTATCGATTCAACGACTTTAGGTGCCAGTCACCCTATTGGAGTTTACGACCCAGTTTCGGGCGAACCAACGGTAAAATACCATGCGGTCGTTATTTATGATGTGAGTTCGTTGAATATAGATGAGGGGCGAATCATCAGTTTATTTATGCAAACTTTGATTATCGCTTCGATTATGGGCCTTATGCTTTACTATCTATTCGCGCGTCTTATCGAATTTCCGCTGCGCAGTTTGAACAAGCAAATTGATCAGGCTTTATTAGACAAATCCGATCGCACGGAAGTTTTATTCGATTATCCGGTTTTTCAGAAGCTTGTATCTAACGTCAATACGCTATTGAATCGCGCTTGGACGGGTGGCGGCATTGAGAAGATAAATCAGCCCCAGCAGAATCGTGATTTAGAATATTCAAATTTGGTTGATATCATATCTCACCCTGCGATTGTGGTTTCCGTTGATCAAAGAATTGTAGCTTGCAACGGCCCGTTCGAGCAATTATCGCAGATGAGTAAAGACCAATTAGTGAATCAACCCTTGCAAGCCATCACTGATTCAGCGCTTTCGCAAATTATTGATTCATTGATTGTTCGCTGTAAACAATCACCATATGACACGCAGATGGATCAAATTCCGTTTTCACAGTTTGAATGTAAAATATCATCTCAAGCATTTCTAAACAGCTTGGGCGAAGCGGAGTACTTCGTGATGACCCTTATTCCATCGGAGCCTAGCTGATGTCAGCCGCCGTTCAGCAAAAACCTCAGCTTTCCGTAAAGCTTAGTGTGGTCAAAGGACCTCATGCTGGACAAGTATTTCAATTGGCTAAATCTGAAGTTTCAATTGGTCGCGGCCCCGAAAACGATATCGTTTTACTAAATGATCCTCAAGTAAGCCGCGCGCATGCAAAAATTATTTTGGTCGATCGTGATTTTGAAATTATTAATTTAAGCAAAAAAAATGCAGTATTCGTTAATGGTGAAAACGTTGAACGTTGGAAGCTCGTTAACCACGAAACGTTTTTTATTGGGGATACTGAATTTAAAATTGAGTACGACTTGGGCCAAGCGGTTGCCTCAGTAGCACCAAAAAAATTAGCTACCGTCGTGCAATTGAAGCCAAAACCAGGGGCAAAACCAGTAAGCGCATTAAAACCTTCCATGGTGCCAATGGGCCCAGCCGCCCAACCGTCTGCGATTGCAACGCGACCTCGACAAGGACCCGTGCCCTTTAAACCGATTCCTGTACCCTTAAATCGGATGGCCCTAGGAGCGCAATCGATTCCGCGACCGCCCACGGCGGCACAATCATCATTATTACAACATCCAAAATTTAAATTTTACGCGATAGTTTCGATTGCCCTTGGTGCCTTTCTTTATTTTATGTTGGCGCCAGCTAAAAATGCGGTCAGTGCTAAGCCGAGGCCAACTTTAAAGTACGAAGATGAAGTTTCAATTAAATTAAACTCGACCCCCGAGAAAGAATTAGTACAAAAACGTTTTGAACTTAAAAAAGAGAAGAACTCGCCCCAACATCAGCGGGCCGAAGAAAATTTTATTAAAGGTATGCGAGATTTTCAGTTAGGAAATTACGCGCGCGCCATGGACTTTTACCAAGTCGTGCTTAATCTTGAGCCCGAACACAATTTAGCGCGCCGGCATTATTATTTATCAAAAGTTAGATTTGACGAGCTTATTCAGGCTAAATTAATGCTTGGAGAATCTTATTATAAGAAGCATAATTTTAGCATGTGCGAATCGATGTATCGTCAAGTAATGGATATGCTAGGCGATAAAAATACAGATAATCCAAAATATCTACTGGCCCGAAGCAAAGTTCAAGAATGCAACTTGGCCGCTGAAGGTATCCGCTAATGTCGCGATTGAAAGTTCTACTTCGCGGCGCTTTGATTAATGAAATCGAGCTCAATCAAGAAATTGAATATATTGGTGGGCGAAAAGAAGGTAGCGATATTCGCTTACAAGCCGAAAAAGGCATTTCACGCGAACATTTTAAACTTAAATTCGGCGAAGGGCAGTGGCAAGTTCAAGCCGTTTCACGCTTTGGCGATGTATTTTCACTAGGACAAAAAGTTGAACAAGCTGCGCTGACTCATGGCCAATCATTTCAAATTCCGCCTTATGAATTTCAATTATTTGATGTACCTGAATCAGATGTTTCGGCCAGTGAGCGCGGTCCAGCTGTGCAAGTTAGCGAGAGTGAGCGAACGGTCATTGGGGCGGTACCACAAGTACCTTACATAAAATTAGTAAATTCTAAAGGTGAAGTCAGTGAAATGCTTCGGCTTGAAGTGGGCGATTTATGGGTCGCGGGGCGTGATCCCTCTTGCCAAATTATTATTCCTGACCAAAGGGTCAGCCGTCGCCAATTTGAAATTCACAAAGTAAACGGTAATTATACGGTTTTAGATTTAGCCAGCGTGAACGGAACTTTTTTAAATGGTTCGCCCGTTTCTTCGACTGATCCGCAGACTTTAAAAAGTGGTGATGTTATTAGCGTATTAGATAATTCGATGTACTTTGAACTTCATGATCCTAATTTTAAATATAAAGTAGACCGCATTGACGTGCCCGTAATGAATTTTAATCAATTCGCCGAAGAGTACGTCGATCAGGCCGAACTTGATCAACAGTTTCCGGTTGAAATTCCAGATTATAATCAAGCCGGTCAACACGGAGATCAAATTAATACCGGTGGCGGACCATTTACCGGCATGCCTCCGCAGTCTGAGGCCAATCAATTTTATACTTTCTCTCCTACTGAGGCGACAGCTGAATTAACCCCGTGGCAGAAATTTACTCGTAATAAGCCGCTTGTAGCTATTGCCGTACTTTTATTTTTGGCTGCGATGTATTTTGTTAGCGAACAAATCAATCCGCCCGAAAAACCAGTCGCGGCCGCGGCCAATCCGAATGATCCTTTAGCAAAATTAACGCCGGCGCAGCGAAAAGAAGTGCAAGAATATTATTTGTTAGCCGATCAGATGATGACTCAACAAAAATTTGACTTAGCGATTGAAAAACTGAATAAAGTTCATCAGTTAGTGCCTGAAGGTTATAAAGAATCAAAAAAATTAGCTAGTGAAGCCGAACAAAGTCTATTAATTATTGCGCAAAAGCAAAAAGATGATGAAAGCGCAAAAGAAGAAGAAGAGCGTCAGGCTAAAATAATTGAGATTACAAAAAAATGTGAAAAGTTATTAACTGCCAAGGTTACTACCGAAGAAATGAATACCTGCCTAGGGCCCATTGCTTTGATTGATGCGACTCACCCTGAATACGTACGCCTCAGTGCGGCGGCCGAAAAAATTGTTGAAGATCGAAAAACAAAAGAAATTGAAAAGCAAACTCAAGAAGACCGTATCAGCCAGCTGAAGGCATTGTTTAAGCGGGCCGAAAAAATTCAAGGCGAAGGTTATGCATTTAAAGCAATTAAAATTTATCAACAAGTACTAGCATCGACGTTACCAGATCCAGATGATGTCAAAGCTAAAGCTAAAACTCGAATTGCTTACATTAACTCGAAAGTGGGCGATAAATCGGCCCGAGGGATTGGGCAAGCCGAAGCGGCTTACCAAGAGGGTCGCATAAAAGCAGCCGTTTTGCTTTTGCGCGAGTCATTAGTGTATGATCCCGAGAATCAAAAAATAAAAGATAAAATTGAAATGTACACGCAAGAACTTCGTCACCGTATGCAAGTATTTTATCAAGAAGCAATTATTGATGAAAGTTACGGTATGGTAGACAGCACCGAAAGTAAACAAGGTGCAAAAGATAAATGGAAAAAAATTGTTGAACTTGATTTAGACGATGGTGAATACTACAAAAAAGCGGTCATTAAATTACGCCGCTACGGAGTTCGCTAATGAAGATCACCACGCGGTCGCAGCAGGGGGCACTACGCTTGCCGGCCACCCAAATTAGTAACTTACTTGACGGGCAAATGACTTTGTTTTTAAGGCCCTGGGGTTCGCAAGACTTTAATCAAAAATTTATTGATGAAGTCACCCATTATCTTTCTTCGGCGCAAGCAGATATTGACGTGACATCGCCTTTTGATTTTCATGAAAATTTAACGAGCCTTTCAAATAAAACACGAATTGCAATGTTGCTGGCACATGATTATTTTTTAAAAGTCGAAAACGTTAATGAGTTTTCAGTGGGTTTTGAAGCCACAATTTTTTTTCACGCAAAAAATGAATTAGCCTGGTCAAGTGTAGGCCGCTTTGGACTTAAAAAAATTCAAGGTGAAAATGTTAATACTTTGTTTGAGGCAGGTGTCGATCGTGACGATGAAACGCTTTTGCCCGTGCAACTAGTCGGCATCGAAAAAGAAATAGAAATTCAGTCAGGATCATTAATTTTTAATGCTGATATTCAATTGTTACTTTATTCAACGTACCAGGGCGAAATTTCAACGCGCCCCAATGGCAGTGACCCACTGGTGATTGACGCTAAAAATTCTGAATGTATTTACTGGTATTCTTTAATTAATGCAGATTGAACCCAGGGTTTATCGTCCGACCAAATTCCCCAAATATTTTCTAATGATAAATTAAGAGATTGGCGCCGAGCATCCGCAAAAAAAGTTTCTTTTTCAACAGGAGTCGATATGCTTTTATTTTCATGCGCGGTTACAGGGGGAAGTGGAATTTTTTCTAAGTCGCTTTGCCTCTTTTGCAAATGCAACCATTGAAGGGCTAAGGCGGAAAGGGGCTGACTGCGGCGTCCCGCTAATAGCTGATCTACTTCGGCCCGTAGAATCGTTTCGCGATTGTTAGGTTTAGACCAGTACTCACGATTAGCCAAAACCCAGTCATATTCTTTGGGTTCGTAATTTTGCCAACGCAATAAATTATTCTGCTGACGGATGAGCGCTAGCGCCGAAAGGTTGTTGGCTAAGAAATCACTTTGCTCTTTCGACAGATTGATGGTTTCTAACCCATCAGTTAACAAATTATAAATTTCATCAGGGCTATTTTCGATATAAATTAAATTTTTAAATAGCACCGCAAATCTATTTTCTACTTCTGGACGCCACGTGTTCGCGGCCTCAATTAAAATCTGGCGATGAACGTTAGCATTGATCTCGGGCTCGTGTTGCCGCCACAAATAAGAAAAATCCCAAATCGGAAACTGTAAATCAATCGGAATTAAAAAGTCGGACTTTATTGTTTTCATCAAACTAAAACCAACATCCGCCAGGCTGACCGAAGCATCGATTTTCCAATTTATGCCTTCGTCTCCTTTTTGGCGCGGCGGTTTAATAAAAAGTAAAACGTTGGTATTTTCAGAGTGTAAGTTTGAAAACGGAGTTTCTTTAACTCGATTGTAAGCAGATTGCCCTTGCAGTCCCGTCACGATCACATAATTATTTTCCCACAAATCTTGATTTTTTAAGTCGGTAAAAAAGCTAGCTAAATTCTCATCCATTTTTTCAAAACTTGAAATTTCAGAACCGCCTTCGTTTAAACTTTCTAATTCAGAATTATGAATAAGCGCAAAGTATGAAAGTTTACTTTCTTTGCTCCAATTTAAAAAAACACGGCCTTGCGTTTTTAAATCCGAAAAATAATTTCGCTTCTCTAAAAAAGCGGCATCGTCAAAAAGATCAAAGTCTTTTGAAAGCCCCGTTTTTTTCAGTAAAGCGGGGCTGCCGCTCCAGAAGGCCGTGCGATAGCCTTCACCCAGAGCTAAACTTTGAATTTGCGTTGCTTTAAAATCGATGCGGTCAAAACTACGGTGCAAGTGATGTTGGTAAGGGTAAAGCCCGGTCAACAGTGAACCAACGGCCCCAGCCGTTTGCGTTGATGTCGTGTAAGCGTGAGTAAAGCGCATGGCTTCACGGCACATCACACTTAGGCCTGAATTCACATTTGATTTGTCGTCGCTGCAAGAAAAGGAATTAAACGAAAGGCGATCAATCGCGATAACTAAAACGGAGGGTTTCTTCTCGCTTTGGCAGGCCGTTAAAGACAAAAGTCCTGCCGTGCACATCAAAAGTAATTTTAAAAATAGTATAAAGTGGTAATTCAAGAACATATCCAGACCTTATCGAAAGACAGTTTTGACGGTTTCGTTAACAAAACTCATAATGTTAGAAACTTTGAAGAAAGTAAAGGAGACTCCTGTCATGTTAGCTGAAAAAATATTTGCGATTGCTCATTATGCGGATCAAGTTGTTTTAATCATTCTCGTTATTATGAGTATTATGTCGGTCGGCATGATTTTCGAACGATTCATGACTTTAAAGAAAATTTCTAATGAAAGCGCGCGCGTTCGCTTAAGAATTAAAATGGCGCTGCAAACAAATAGTCTGCAAGACTTCGAAGATATCGCCAAAGATCCATCTTCGCTTGAAGGCCGTGCAGCGGCGCAAGCCATGAAGCACATGAAAGAATCAGGCTTAAACGGCTTCGAAGAAGTTTTTAATACGTTCGTGTTAACCGAAAAACCTGAGTTAGAAAAATATTTAGCGGTGCTTGCCACAATTGCTTCGAACGCACCCTTCATCGGCTTATTGGGCACGGTTTTAGGTATCATGAAGGCATTTAACGACTTAGCGCAAGCAACGGACGCCGGTCAGCAAACGGTGATGGCAGGTATTTCGGTAGCCTTAGTTGCAACGGCAGCGGGTTTATTCGTGGCGATCCCAGCGGGCATTTTCTATAATTATTTTACTCGCAAGGTTAAAGGAATTTTCGTCAGTCTTGAAAGCGTTAAAGAACTTGGAATTGCCTTTGCTAAAAAGAAGGGTGTTAAATAATGGCTTTCAAAGCAGACTCGGACGATGACGTTATGGCAGAGATTAACGTCGTCCCATTGGTCGACGTAATCTTAGTTGTTTTAATCATTTTTATGGTGACGGCGCCAATGATTATGAAGCCATCAATTAATGTAAACCTTCCCAAAGCCGCTTCGGGCGAAGCAACGGTTCCAAGTAAATTGAATATTACAATCAGTAGCGACGGAAAATTAAATTTAGACGGCAAAGCGGTTGAAGATACCGAAGTGCAAAACGCCGCATTAGAAGAAGTAAAAAAGAATCCAGATATTCAAGCGATCATTGCGGCCGATAAAGATGTTCCGCACGGACGTGTTGTGACGGTGCTTGATATCGTAAAAGGCGCCGGCGTTAAGAAATTCGCGATCAGCATCGATAAAAAATAATATTTAGGACCTAGCCCTTACCCCCGCATTTACTAGGGGCTTTTCTATTGGTGCAATATGAGACGTCTCATATTGGCACGACTTCAGTCCTACATTTTACCTCGTAAAAAACCGAAATAGTAAGAGTGAAAAGATTCTTACTCGAAACAAAATACGTTCTGGTCTTCTTTATGGTTCTAACCACCACGACGCTATTCTCAATGACTGAATTTGACGCAGAAGTAGTTACGGCCACCTCACCATCAGAATTAATTAAAATCAGTTCGCCAATTGTTAGCGTCATTGAAAATATACGTCAGCCAGCCTCGGTAATAGAAGCAAATTCGGAAATATTAAACATAAGCCTTAACTGCGAAGAAGCAAAGCGCACGCAAGAATCTCCGCAGAGTCTTGTGATGTTAAATCTTAATTTGTGCCGCGAGATTAAAAACTCAAGCGTTTCTATTATTAACACGACGAATGGTTTTAAAGCCCAACTCTTCAAGCTCACCGCAAAAAATTACCGAACCGATTTCATTCAACTTAGTAAAGGTACTAATATTTTAGTGATTGAATCAGTCTTAAAAGATGGGCAAAAAAAGGTTCAAACGCTCGAAATATTATCAGGATCTTAACTCAAGGCAGTAATTTACACTAAATTCAATGACACAGTGGCTAGCGGTCCCATAAATTGAGCTTCTGTGATGACAGAAAGCAACGTAACGCATAGCGGATTTAAAAACAGATCAGACCTTCATGTCGCCCGTAAAATTTGGCACATGGCAGGTGTCTTTGCCATTTTTTCAGGATGGATTTTTTTACCTTACTGGTTGTCGATGACACTACTCTGCGTCGTCTGGTTGATGTTTGTTCCAGTTGATATCATTCGCCAAAATAATAAATTAGTTAACGAAAACCTAACGCAAATGTTTCGCCCCATCATGCGCAGTAGTGAATTAAATCGCTTAGCAGGCACAACTTATTTATTAACGGGCGTCATTTTGATCGGCCTGGTTTTCAACCGAGGCATTGTTGCGATTAGTTTATTATTTTTAGCTTTCGCCGACCCACTCGCAAGTTACATTGGAATTAAATATGGCAAAGATAAAATTTTTGGTCACAAATCAGTTCAAGGTTTTATTGCCGCGTTCGTTGTGTGTACGGTCTGTTGCTATCTTTTTTTATTCTACAATGAAGTTACCCAACACCTAATGATCGCAAGCTTACTAGCTGGTTTGGTAGGTGCAACGGCCGAGCTAATTCCGTTTGCAAAAATCGATGACAATTTCACAATGCCAGTGCTTAGCAGCATGGGGCTAACGATTCTTTTTTATTTCTTTGGTTTTTATTCTTTTTTTCCGCCATTATAAAGTTAACGAAGAGGTTTCATGACTGAGTTAAACGAGCCCATCGAAGAAGGTTATTCGAAATCTGGTAAAAAATTAGGAATGTACATCTACATTCTGCCTAATATGATGACGACCGCTAATTTATTTTGCGGATTTTATTCTTTAATCTTTTCGATTCAGGGTGAGTATAAAGCGGCCGCGATTGCGGTTGTGGTTGCGGCAATTTTTGATTTATTAGATGGCCGCTTAGCCCGGTTAACTCACGCGACCAGTAAATTCGGGGCCGAGTATGACTCACTTTGTGATTTAGTCAGTTTTGGCGTAGCGCCCGCGATGTTAATGTACCTGTGGGCGTTGCAACCTTTGGGTCGCGTCGGAATGGCAGCTAGTTTTCTATTTGCTACGTGCGGAGCGCTTCGGTTAGCACGCTTTAACGTACAAATTGGAATTGTCGAAAAAAATTATTTTCAAGGGTTACCCATTCCGATGGCGGCCGGCATCGTGGCGTCGTCATTTATGGCCTTCAATGATTTAGGTTGGGATCCTGACGAGTGGCGCGGCTGGCTTTTATTTTCGATGGTGGTCTTACTGGCAATCGTCATGGTTTCTAATTTTCGATACCGCTCGTTTAAAGATTTAGATTTAAAAGAACGTCTGCCATTTAAATATTTAATTTTAGGTGTAGGACTTATTTTTATCGTCGCCATTCATCCCGAAGTGATGTTGTTCGTCATGTTTTTAACTTACGCGACACTTGGCGCCGTTTTTGGAGTATTGCGAATCGGTAAGAAACAAAGACAAATCAGAGCCAGCGTTTATGCGCCAGAACCTACGCAAGAGCATGATCTACAAGAAGAGCAGGACTAATGAAGCTTTGGAAAAAACCACTGAAGGTGGGATTGGTCGGCGCCACCGGCGTCGTTGGTGAAACTTTTATTAATATTTTAGAAGAGTACGGTCAGCCCATCGCCGAGCTTCGCCCATTCGCCAGCGTAAATTCCCTGGGCATGAAAATCGAATTAGCCGGCAAGCAATGGCCCGTGCAAGTTTTAAAAGCCGATTGTTTCTACGGCCTTGATATGGTTTTTTTCTCATCGGGCGATGACATTTCATTAGAGTGGGCGCCCGAAGCCGTTCGCGCCGGCGCGTTTGCCATCGATAATTCGAATGCTTTCCGCATGAACCCCGAAGTGCATTTAGTGGTGCCCGAAGTAAATGGCCACCTTTTGAATCCGCAATCGAAACCTCAAATAATCGCAAACCCAAATTGTTCGACCATTCAATTAGTGGTTGCGCTCAAACCTTTGCTAGATAAATTCGGAATCGATGACGTCACCGTTTCTACTTACCAGGCGGTCAGCGGCGCAGGCCTTCCGGGTTACGAAGAATTAATTCATCAAACGCAAAATTACCAAGAGATGGATCACGTTCCAAAAGCATTCACGAAACAAATTCTATTTAATTGCATTCCGCAAATTGGCACCTTCGGCGACGATGGTTTCAGTTCGGAAGAATCAAAAATCATGACTGAAAGTCCAAAAATTTTGGGCGTTCCCGATTTAAAAGTTTCAGCCTTCACCGTACGCATTCCCGCGCTTAATTCACATTCCGAAGCGGTATGGGTCACATTGAAAAAAGATACAACCAAAGAAGAATTCACCAACACGCTGGGCAGTTTCGAAGGCTTAGCCATTTTCACCGAAGACTACCCAACGGCACTAGAGATTTCTGGCGAAGAGCCCGTTTTTGTGGGCCGCATTCACCAAGATCGCCACAACAAAAAGCGTTGGCTGATGTGGGTTGTCGCCGACAATCTTAAAAAAGGCGCCGCCCTGAACGGATTACAGATCGCCGAAACAATTTTCTGCTAATGAACGTAAAACCTAGACACCCCACCCAGCGCATGCTGCAATAAATCCATGCGCAATATAATTTTATTTTTCACTCTGTTTTTGTCAACGATCGTCACATTTGCGGTTGAAAATGTTGATCCCGTGTCAGTTACCATTTCGGGTGTTTCAAATAAACAAAGAGATGGAGCGACTGGCGCAATTTCTGAAGCTTATGCCGGAATTGCAGGAACTTGTCCTGCAGCGGAAATGAATAACATCTCGACTTGCAATAGTTGCTCGCAGCCCGGCGCACTTGCCCCCTGTAATATGAACAGCGTTTATCCTAATTTGCCCATTTCGGTTTCCTTCACCGTTAAGACAGCAATTGATACCCCAGCGACTGGCACCGTTAACGCGCAGGTATTGATCATGTTGTCTACGTCTCCAACCCTTACGGGAACCGTTGCGATTACAAAGACTCTTAATTTGCCGGTTGCGGCCGGAACGGTTGTTCAATTTGATACGACAACCAAATGGTCGGAAGTTTGTGCGCTTGCTGGTTTTACTACAAGCTGCACACCAACTGGTACTACTTCAAATTTAGCAAACTTAATAATTGCCTTTGGCATTGATACCAATAATAGCGGTACCGTTGAATTAGATGAGGTAAGAAAAATTCCTTTAAAGCTTCAACTGTTGCCCGCGACATCAACCTATCGAGCGCAAACCTTTTGCGGAACTACAGCCACCTCGGGTGTTTGTAATATTTTATTAAAAGCCGGCGACAGCAAGGCCGTAATTAATTCTTTTCCGGTTGCGATCGGGGCCGAGCCTGATGGTTTAACTTGGGATGCCGTGGTATTCTTTCCGGTGCCGGTTGCGCAAGACAGATCACAAGATGCCGCGGCATTTTCTGGTTTCACAACTCAGTCGAAGACGCCGAATGTTCATTCGATGACAATCAGCGGGGCAAGTGCCAATGTTGCCGACTCGGCGATCACCGGTAATATCGAAAACTACCAAAGATATTGTTTTGTGTACGGTACAAAAAATCGTGCGCAAAATATTTTTAAATTTATGACTGACCCGCTAGCCGCACCTAATGCTTGCGTAACGCCTTCAGAAATTGTGGGCATGCTTGAAGACAAGCATTGTTTTATTTCAACGGCCGCTTTTGGTTCAGATATGGCGCCCGAGGTTCAGACCTTTCGCGAATTTAGAAATAAATATTTATTGACGAATTCGGTCGGCAAAGTTTTTGTGAAGCTTTATTATAAAATGAGTCCGCCGATTGCTAACATTATTTCAGAAAGTGAAATTTTACGAACCATTACTCGCTCGGCGCTTTACCCTGTATTAGCATTTATTCAATTAAGTCTTCATTACGGTTTAGCCCTGGCGCTGTTAGTTCTAGCGGTTCTTTTAATTTTAGCGGTTAACATTCGCGAAATGGTTCGCCATAAAAAAACTTTTTTGATTGTTCTTATATTGTTAGCGACGCCATTTCTAAAAGCAGATCCAAAGCCGGCAACCAAAAAAGCTTTGCATCCGGCGGCGCGGGCAGAGGGGCTTATTCGCATCAGTAAAGATGGAACTTATATTTACGATTTAAAGCAGCCCCTTAAAAAGCAGTCAGGTCATATTCGCGTGGGGCAGGCTGAAGCTCCAGACATTTCAATTGCGATTACACCGAAAAATGGTGGAGCAACTAAAACTTATAAGTTCGATCAATTTTACGAAAGTTCTTCGAATTTATTGATTGGTTATGATTACGAATGGTTTCCGTGGATTGCTAAAGGTAAGACGGGTGTGCAGGCCGGCGTTTCTTTTATGATGGCGCAAGGGCATGGCCGTTTAGCTGCTGATCCGGACATACCATCAGAAGAATCATTTTCGTTTTTTACCGTGCCGCTGACCCTGGGCGGGGTTTATCGCTTTGAATACAAAGATAAACAAATTGTGGCCCCCTACGTGACGGGCGGAGCTACTTATTTATTGCTGGCTGAAAAACGTGAAGACCAATCAAAAGTTCATTTTGCCGGCGGTTTTGGCGGCTATGGTGCGGCCGGCTTATTATTTAATTTAAGTTTTTTAGACGACGATTCGGGATACACGTTAGACAGTCAGTACGGAATCAGTAATTTATGGTTGTCTTTAGAATACAAAGCGATTGAAGTTCAAGCTTCGGCCTTTAACTTTTCTACCCAGTATTTGAACGCTGGTCTTTCTTTCGATTTTTAGTTAAGTTCCCCCCACTATGCCCAGAATTAAATTTACGGTCAGTTATGATGGCACCGATTATTGCGGCTGGCAGCGCCAAAGCCATGGCGATAAACCTAGCGTTTCGCAAACAATAACTAATGGCCTCGAGTACGTTTTCAATCACAAAGTTTCTTTGTTTGCTTCGGGCCGAACTGATTCGGGCGTGCACGCGCTGAACCAAGTCTGCCACTTTGATACGACTCGAACTGAAGAACGTTTAAAAGGTTTTGATATTTGTCGAGCCATGAAAACAAGATTACCCTCATCGATCGTCGTCAAAAAAGCGTGGATTGCCCCCGATGACTTTCACTCGACACTTTCGCCGGTTAAAAAAACATACCGGTATTTAATCTTAAACGCACCGCAGCCAAGCGTGTTTTTACATCGTTACGCCGACTGGATTTATCATCCGCTTGATCTTAATTTTCTGAATGAATGTGCAGACCTAGTGGTTGGAAAAAAAGACTTCAAAAGCTTTCAATCGATGGGGTCTGAAGTACCGCATACAGTTCGTACCATCGAAAGCGCCGTCTGGGAATGGCGTCGGCCCCACATTGCCCAGTTTACAATCACTGGCACCGGCTTTTTGAAGCAAATGGTTCGTAATATTGTAGGAACGCAGCTATTGCTAGAGCGCAAAAAAATGCCAGCCCGTAATATGACCGAAATCATCATGGCGAAAGACCGAAAAGTGGCCGGGCCAGCGGCAGCTCCGCAGGGGCTTTATTTATTGCGGGTTTACTATCCTCTGGACCTTGACAATAGGTGCCGCGAACTTTAAAACACTCTTTCATCTATTTCGGAGTAATCAATGAAGACTTGGAACGCAAAAAGTGAAGAAGCTGATCATAAGTGGTTTGTCGTCGATGCGGCGGGCTTACGATTGGGTCGTCTAGCTACTCAGGTAGCTAATATTCTACGTGGTAAGAATTTACCTACATTTACACCGCATGCTGATACTGGTGGATTTGTTGTTGTTATTAATTCAGACAAAATCGAAATGACGGGCGATAAGTGGAATACTAAAAAGTATTACCGCCATTCTCGTTTCTTCGGATCTTTGAAAGAAAAAACTGCGGAGCAAATTAAAGGAACTGATTCAGAATTTTTAATTTCTGAGGCCGTTCGCGGAATGTTGCCCGTAAATAAATTATCAAAATCATTAATCACAAAACTAAAAGTCTACAAAGGTGCTGAGCATCCTCATGCAGCTCAAAAGCCTGAGGCTTACGTGATTAAAATTAAAACTAAATCTACTAATAAAGGGTCATAAGAATGGCAGCAGCAGAAAAAATGTTTTATGCGACTGGAAGAAGAAAAACGAGCTCGGCTCGCGTTTACATGAAGCCAGGTAAAGGTGTAGTTTCTATTAACGGAAAAAAATCTGAAGATTATTTAACTCGTCTGCAATCACGAATGGTGATCATGCAACCGATTGAATTATTAGCTCAAACAGATAAGTTTGATTTCCGCATTGTTGTAACAGGCGGTGGAGAATCAGGCCAGGCCGGAGCTATCCGCCACGGAGTGACTCGCGCTTTAATTCTTTTTAATCCTGAGTTTAAGGGCGAGCTTAAAAAAGCTGGTTTCGTCACTCGTGACCCTCGTATGGTTGAACGTAAAAAGTACGGCAAGCACGGAGCACGTCGCAGCGGTCAGTACTCAAAGCGATAATATTTATCGATTTAAATGTTATTTTCAAAAGGGAGTTCTTCGGAGCTCCCTTTTTTTTGCCTCAAAGTAAACCAGATCAACCTATCATGCTGTTCAGCTCGCTTATATACGAATAACCAGACGTTTGTTAACGCTTAGTTAAAAAACTGTTAAAAAACTAACATAAACGAAAGGTCTGTGTTAATCTTGTTTAGTAAACAAAGTTTTCGACTATTTTACCCACAATGTTTACGAATAAGGATTTCAAATGAAAAATGACAATAAATTAGCACAGTTCCTTAAAGAAAAAAGATCTCAATCAGGCTTGTCGCAAAAAGATGTTGCGACCAAGCTTGGGTACAGCACTTCACAGTTTATTTCAAATTGGGAGCGCGGTATTTCTCAACCGCCGATCCATACCCTTCGGACTTTAGCCCAGATGTATAGTGTGGGTGCCGAACAAATGTTTCAGGTATTATTAGAGAACACAATGATCCAAGTTCAAGAGGAACTGAAAAAGAAATTTTATGCGGAAAGTGAAGCGGCAAGCGCGTAACCTCCAAAAAGTGAAGCGGCAAGCGCGTAAGCAAGTTCTCAAAATAAGACATTTAAATATGGTCAGTCCTTCTTGACCACTCTTTAGTTTGGCCTCAATTGCGTCGATAACACTCTATCATTTGGAGTCACATGTCGAACGTCAAAGTGTTGAAAAAAGGCGAATATCTTTTTAAAGAGGGCGACAAGATCCAAACGGTTTACATTGTGCAAACCGGACAGATGAGCGTTTGCTTACAAAAAAATAAAAAAAATGTAGATATTATGAATGTTGGCGTCGGCTATGTGTTCGCCGACCAAGTTGTATTAGGTACGTCTCAGTATAACTATGCCGCGATGGCCATTCAAGAAACAAAAGTCGTTGAAATTCCGCTTGAGGGTTTCAAGCAGCAGTACGAAGCTCTTCATCAAATTTATAAAAGCTTTATCAAAACGATGGCCGAAAAACTAAAGTGGACTTTAAACGAAGTTAAGACGGCGAAGTTAGAAAAAAATCCGATGCCGTGTTCGGAAGAAGCCGTACCGAAAGTATTCGGCGTAATCTTTCACGTGGCCAATCATAAAGGGTTAAAAGAAAACAATACCGCAAAAGTTGATTGGATGACTTTGCGTCAGTACTCGCAGCGTATTTTTGGTGAGTCGCTTAAGCGCCTTGAACAAGCGTCGCAAGTTTTGGTTAAACTTAAATTAGCTGATTTTATTTATGGAAAAAGCCCTGAAGACCCAGAATCAAAAGATGAAGTTCAAGGTCTGCTCATAAAAGACATGGTGGCCTTAGAATCATTTTTTGAATTTTATCAGTATTATTATTACAAGGGCGGCAAAAGCGAATTAATAAAATTCGATGAGCCCAGCTATAACACTTTAAGGGTGTTGTTACTGGCTTATGAGGGCGCCGAAGCCGACAAATTTGGTATCGTATCGAAAGATTTTAATGAAGTAGTGACATTTTTTAAAGACTACGGAATCAGTTTAGGTAACGGCCATTTCACCGGCTTAGAGAAAAAGGGTTTGTTTTGCAAACGAAAACCCACTGCCGATAATAAAGTTCACCTTCAATTTGAAATTAAAGAATTTAGAACGCAGATCGATATTTGGAAAGTCTTACGCGAAATCGATAAGTGGAATGAAAAAGGCCTAATCGATATGACCGACATTGATGAGGGGCCCAAGAAAAAACAAACGTTTGATGGAGTCGAATGTGACCAGTGCCACTTCGTGATGGTCAATCAAAGTAAGTTTTGTAGCGAATGCGGGGCCAAGCTTGCTATGGTCGCTGCGCCGCCAGTTGCCGTGGGCGCCATAGATAAGAAGGCCGCATGAAAATGGCCTGGAGCAGTGCAATTGCGGCATTAGCAATTATTTTTTCATTTCAGAATTGTCAAAAAGCACCGCACGCAGATGAGATATCGTCATCAGGCAATACTGCGGCCGGATCAAGTAGTTCAAAAATTGATTTAGCTTCAGAATCAATTCACCAGATTGATTTTATTATAGTTGAAAAAGAAACCGTGACTCGCGCTGGAAGAACTTTTGATTTAATGGTTAATAAAACTCTCGAGATTAATTTGCGCACGGGCGCATTTGATGTGGTTTCGGACTTTGGTGGCGTTGCCGTGAAGAAATGTTTAACTGAAGATTTAAAGAACGAGTTAACCGCGATTTTAAAAACGGCCAAGATTTGTAAAATTGCGGCGACCGTAACGGCCGATCACGTTTGCACCCAATCATTAAAGCTCCCCTACGCCGAGATCTTAACGGATGTGGGCCAGTATGGTTTAATCGATGGCGGCGTTTGCGGAGAAGTTTCTAATGAACTTTGCGGCGAACATAAAACGTTATTAAAGGGTTTCATCGCTAGTCTGAAAACGCAGTATAAAAATTTAAACTGCGCTTTATAATTAGCTTTATAATTTTCTCTTAATCTGACCTTTATCTTACGCTCAAAATTTACTGTAAGACCTTTTTGCTAATCATTTCAAAGGCCTCGGATAATTTTGAACGGTCGGGCACGGACCCCTGGGCAAAGTCGGGCCGACCACCACCTTTACCTCCTAAAATTTGCGCGAAGTCTTTTAGTAAATCGCCGGCCTTAAACTGCGAATTCATTTCTTTACTGACTGAAATAATCACGGGGTTTGAATTTTCATTCTTTCCAATGACGATCACAATTCCGCGAGGAATTTTGTTTTTAATCTGGTCAGAAATCTGCGAAAGCACATCGCGGTCGTCTAGGGCAAGATCTGCAAAAATCAATTTTGCGGGACCCGCCAACGAAGTAAAGTCTTTCGCGGATTTAATAATATCATCAATATTAATTTGGCCCGATTGCGCTTTTCTGATTTGTTTTTGTAAATCTTTGATTTCTTCTTTTTTTTCTTCGATCCACGCCGTAATGGGTTTGTCGGGCGTGCTGCCCGTACTTTGGCGGGCCGCTAAAAGTTCGTCGGTGTTTTTCAAAAAATAGTTGATGGCCGATTGCCCCGTAATCGCTTCGATGCGACGTACGCCCGCACTGACGCCTGATTCAGAAATAATTTTAAACGCGCGAATTTCGGCGGTGTTCTTTACGTGCGTGCCACCGCAAAGTTCGCTAGAAAACCCACCCATGGTTAGGACGCGAACGTGGTCGCCATACTTTTCGCCAAATAAAGCCATGGCCCCTTTTTCTAAGGCTTGCTTGTGCGGCATCACTTCGGCTTGCACCGGGTGCGCTTCGGCAATTTCATTGTTAACTAAGGCTTCAACTTTTTTAATTTCATCGCTGGTCATTGGTTTATTGTGGGTAAAGTCAAAACGCGTTTTGCTGCTGTCAACGAGTGATCCCGCCTGCGTTACGTGCGTGCCTAAAACTTTTCTTAGGGCCGCGTGCATTAAGTGGGTGGCCGAGTGATTGGTAGTTGTCTGGCGGCGCTCAGAAAGCTCTACCTGAGTTTCAACCGTGTCGCCAGTTTTTAATTCCCCAGCCAGCATTTCAATGTGGTGGATAAATAAATCAGACTGCTTTGTCGTGTTGAGTACGCGTGCTTCGCCTGATTTTGATTTCAACGTGCCTTGATCGCCGACCTGACCGCCACCTTCGGCGTAAAAAGCGGTATCTTTTAGAATAATAAAACCACTTTGCCCCGCTTTAAGCGAAGTTACTTCAGCCGTGCCATTCGAAAGCGCGGTAATTTGCGTCGCGGTCGTCATCGATTCATATCCAACAAATTGCGTTGGAGTTTTAGAAAATTTTTGCGTGAGTTCTAGAAGATGTTTTTCATCGGCCTGAATGCTTTTGCCTTTCCAAGATGACTTGGCTTTTTCTTTTGAAGCTTGCATAACTTTTTCGAAGCCTGCTTCGTCAACTTGTAAGCCCTGTTCGGCCGCAATTACGGCCGTTAGGTCGACGGGGAATCCATAAGTGTCGTAGAGTTTAAAAAGGGTTTCGCCGCTGACGCTTTTTTGATTCTGTTTTTTTAGTGCCGACAATTCATCATTTAAAATGGCACTGCCATTATCTAATGTTTGAAGAAATCTAGATTCTTCGTCCTTAATAGTCGCAATGATGTGGTCTTTGCGATTTTTTAATTCGGGGTAAACGTCGCCCATTTGTGAAATTAAAACTTCGCTCATTGCCGGTAAGAAAGAATGCCCGATCGATAGCTTACGACCGTAACGAATCGCACGACGCATGATACGTCTTAAGACGTAACCACGACCTTCGTTCGAAGGCAGCGCGCCATCAGCTAATAAAAATGAAGTTGATCGGCAGTGATCAGCTAAAACTCGCATGGCGGCGACGCGTTCGCGAACTGCAGGGTCGTTTTTTAAAATGCCCGGATCGCTTACGTAACTTCGGCTTGCTAATTTTGAAGCGCAATCAAGCATTGGTAAAAATAAATCAGTATCGTAATTAGCAAATTGCCCTTGTATGGCCGCAACCACTCGTTCGAAACCAGCGCCAGTATCGACTGAAGGTTTTGGTAAGGGGGTCATTTTGCCCGGAGCCTCTTCGTAAAACTGCATGAAAACCAGATTCCAAATTTCGACATAGCGATCTTCGCCGCTAATAATTCCTTTATACGGGTCAGACTCGTTACCGGCCTTGGCCCCGTGATCATAAAATATTTCGGAACTAGGCCCGCAAGGGCCGACGTCGCCCATGCGCCAGAAATTATCTTTTTCACCTAAACGAAAAATTCGATCTTTTGGCAAGCCTTCTTGTTTGTGCCATAGATCCGCGGCTTCATCATCAGTTTCAAAAACGGTAACGTAAAGTTTCTCTTTAGGAATTTTTAATTCCTTAGTTAGAAATTCCCATGCATAGTGAATGGCGTCTTTTTTAAAATAATCGCCGAAAGAGAAATTACCTAACATCTCAAAAAAAGTATGGTGACGTGCGGTGAAGCCCACGTTATCAAGATCGTTATGCTTGCCACCGGCGCGCACACATTTTTGCACCGAGACGGCCTTATTGTAGTCGCGCTTCTCTAAGCCCAAGAATGAATTTTTAAATTGGTTCATTCCCGCATTGGCAAACAACAAGGTTGGATCATTTTCCGGAATCAAGCTTGAGCTTGGTACATAGGTATGATTATTTTTCTTAAAGTAGTCTACGAAACTATTTCGAATTTCAGAATTCTTCATCATGAGATAGGGCTCCCGCTTCTGGTCACGCTGAATTAAAGTGCTTTTAAACTCAATTGACATTTTGCCATCGTAGTCAATCTAGATGCGAATGACAATAAGATGAGACGATTCAATAGGTTAGTCTTGACTCGCCAGGAAAAGAATTTGCCGGGGGATCGGTGTAGGATTTGGGCGAAAGATCTTAAGGATCAAAAAAGAAGGTTTAAATTGAATAATTTGATTCAGTACGGTCCCTATTCGCCACAAGAATTGGATCGCGCCTCGAAATGGTTGCAAGGGCATTTGATTGCGTTCGAAATCATTCGCAATGATCAAGACGCTAAAGAAGCCCTCATGAACGATGGGCAAAACGTAGTCAATCTGGCAGATTTGCGTACGGGCATTTATTTGGCGCAGATTTTTTACATCAATCTTAAAAATCCAACTGAGGCCCAAAAAAAAGATTTTGAGTCGCGCTTTACTGAAAAATCAGAAAGTTTTCTGCACCAGGGCGCCGGCGGCGTGCTTTCAGAGGGCGACGAAGATTTAGTTGCAAAGGCCAGTCGCAAAAATCATTTTAAAAAGCGCGCGTGGGCCACGATCTTAGCGGCGGCCATTATTATTCAAATTATTTACAGTCTTTATCATTTATTTTTAAAGGAGAAATTTTAGTATGGGTGAATCAATTGTAATTACGGCGATTGTTATTTTAATTGCGGTGTTTTCGGTAATCGGCGGCGCCTTCGTCGTGGTTCAGCAGGGCACGGTCAGCGTGTTAACTATGTTCGGAAAATACCGCCGCGTGCTTTATCCGGGACTTAATTTAAAAATTCCATTTCTGGAAACGGTTTTTCGCCGCATCTCGATTCAAAACCAATCGATTGAATTGCAATTTCAGGCGATCACGCAAGATCAGGCCAACGTCAATTTTAAGGCGATGTTGCTTTATTCAGTAGTTGATCAAACTGAACAAATCATTAAAGACGTGGCGTTTAAATTTATCGATTTTTCAAGTCTTATGCAGACGCTCAATCGCACGGTCGAGGGCAGCGTACGCGGCTTCGTCGCCACCAAGCGCCAAAACGAAATTTTAGGTTTACGCCGCGACATCGTCAGCGCCGTAAAAGATCAACTCGATGAAGATTTAAAAAGTTGGGGTTACCATCTGATCGATATTCAACTGAATGATATCAGCTTCGACGAAACTATCATTCAGTCGATGGCGCAAGTTGTGGCCTCAAGCAATTTAAAAGCGGCGGCCGAAAACGAAGCGCAGGCTTTAATGATTCGTAAAACTCGCGCCGCTGAGGCCGACGGTTTGGCAATCAAGATTTCGGCCGAAGCCGAAAAGCAAGCGTCGCAATTGCGCGGTGAAGGTATTTCGCTTTTCCGGCAAGAAGTGGCTAAAGGCATGAACAAAGCCGCCGAAGAAATGCGGGCGGCCGGTTTAGACAGCTCATTTATTTTATTTTCAATGTGGACCGATGCCATCAAGCATTTTGCCGAGAACGGAAAAGGAAACGTTATTTTCTTAGATGGCTCGAACGAAGGTTTAGATAAAACAATGAAACAAATGATGGCGCTAAGTCAGGTTCAATCGCTGAACCCGACTCAAAACCGCGAAACACTTAGAAACTAGTAATTCGTTTTACTAGCAAATTCGCAATTTACGTCTTGCGAAGGTTTAAAATGTCGAAGTGCATCGCCCGTTACAGTTAACGTGCCTTTCGCCGGAACATTCGTTTCGTAACGGCTTTGTTTCGGTTGCGGCGTTAAGGTTAAAGTCATTGAAGCCGTTTTATAAACGTGACCGACATGATTACCAGCGACGCGCATGTCTTCACGAAAAAGCTGAGTATCCATAAAGCTAATGACCATCGCATAATTTCCGCCAACGGCCCAGTCGCCACGTGACATTTGTAATTGAACGGTACGACCTTGCTTATCCCATAATGAACAAAAAGCTAACTTCGCTTTACCCAAGCTATCGGGAGTGTAGGGTTTATATTCGGCCTGAGCTGACAGTGATAATAGCTGCGCAGTCACTAGGGCGGCTGCGATTAAATTCTTTTTCATAAGACTCCTTTTTGCATATTTATTTTTTTAATATTTACATTCGGTATTTATCTAGAAATCTTATGCAAAAATGATCGCTTGTTTCTATACAACCGCGTTGGGTTTAAAGACCATTAAGTGTACAGAAGGCAGACACAATTACAATTTACAGCTCGTGTCGTTTTGCTGCGGTCGCTAGAGCAAGGACCATTATATAATTCATGGTTCAAGGGCTTATTCGAATAAATTGGCACACTGTAGATGTGCTCGAACCAGAACTGTTACTTCGCGACCTAGTCTTGATATATTTACTTTGCCGTCACCGTCGTTTGGTAATCCGCGGCCCCACGGCGTGTCGGATACAAATGTATCACTAGGGCCTACATCGGCCATGACCCGGATATCTACGATATTACTATTAAGGCGCGATAGGGGAGTGTAGATTTGATAAATATAATCAGTCGGCGATTGTGCGATAAGTTTTCTTAACTTTTCTAGTTCGTAAGCTTTAGTTTTCGGCCCAACCCAAACTGAATCGCCACCACGGCCATCGACCTTTTTAATAACATATTGTGATGAGTTGCTAAAAACGGTTACCGCGGCACGCTGACTGAGGCTTCCATCTTTATTTGCAAAAGACTTGGTCTCAATATTTTTAATGATTGGCTCTTGCTGTAAATAAAATTGAATGAATTTTTCGACGTACATATAAAATTGCTTATCACCAACGAAATCTAGCCCTGGTGTTGTGCTGAAATGGACTTTTCCTTCGAAGTGCAATTTAGTTAACTGCGAAGCCATTTGGGCATTGCGCATAGTTGAATTGAGGTCGCCTAATAGCGATAATTTTTTAAGTGTTAGCTTTATTGCGTCTAGGTCAATTTCAGTACTGGCCAATTGGTTTTTTAATTCTTTTGCAAATTTAGCTTCAGCGTTCAATTTTTTTGCTACGTCCAAGATTGATTGATGCAACTGACTTTTTGTTCGCCACGCACTAAAAACATAGGGCAATCTTTCTGCTATGGCATTTATCTTTTCACGATCAAGTTCGGGTTTGCTGAATTGATTAAGAAGTATTCGAAAATCTTTCAAGGCCTCTGCAACCACCGCTAGTCCATCATGAGCCGTGGTCAAAACTAATTTTCTATAATTCTCTGGATTTGATGGATCAAGCCAATGGAGCTCACCATTTAACGAAACCATTCCCACTTTTTTGGGCGCAACGCGGTCATCTTTTGAATCGTAAAGGTAAACGCCGTCCTTGGTTGTCTTAAGCTGCAGCCGGGTAAAAGGTGTCACCGTGGGAATGCCAACGTCAGCATAATGTTGGCGAATGCGTTTATCTTCATTATCTGGATAGGGGGGAATCATGTAAAGTACACTGACGCCATTTTTTTCTTTTGCCCGTTCTTGATAACGGTTAGCTAAATTTATATAAAAATTCCTGGCATCGCGAAAATCAGATTTATTTCCTAATTGCGGAAATCGAAATAGAGTATAGTCTTGTGCCAGCATTAAATCTCCTACACCACCAATCCATCCCGGATTGTCTTCAACAACTCTAAACTGCCCCTGACGGTCACGAATGATGTCGGGCCCGTACATGAAAGAAATATTATTAGGATCAATTTTACCTTCAAATCCAGATTCATGGTGTCGATCGATAATACGATCAATCATTTCTTTTGAAATAATCCCGGCGGCCAAATAAGACTTTTTACCTGAGTAGTGATCTTGTAAAAAAGCACGCAAAGCATCCGCACGCTGCTGCACTCCCGCCTTTAACTTTTTGTCATATTCGTTAGCCGAAATAATTCTTGGCATGGGATCTAGGGCATTGTCCCCTTGAAAAGCTTGCTTAGATTCAACCAGAAAAAGACTTTTGTCTTCTTCTGTCATCAAACTAAACATGTTATTGGCTTGTTTATATCCGGGCCGAGATCTGCCGTCTGCCCTGTAGCTTTCATTATAGAATTCAGAACCTTGATTTTGTGACCAGGCAGGAAAGAAGTAAAATAGACTCAGCAATATAATAAACGTGTAGCTAAGATTCATATTAAAAATGAGTGCTATTTAGGGGCCGTCTCAAAGCTTTTTAAATTGCAGTTATATGGACGCTCTATAGTCAAAGTGACGTAAATTGTTGAGCAAAGACCCCTGTGCCAATGATCCCATCCCCGAACTTGGTTTAAGATTTAGCCAAAAGTTAAATCTTGTAAGCGGCTTAAAATAAATATTATGCTGTTAGAATGTTACAAAAACTTCTACTTCTTATAGCTACTTTTTTTAATGTCGGAAAAATATCGAAAGCTCCGGGAACGATGGGCACCTTGGCGACCATTCCTCTTTGGTGGGCCCTGTGGCATGCGGGCCCTTTTTTATATATGACGGTTACCATTTTATTGATTCCTATTGGAGCAATGGCCGCGCAAGCCTACGTGAAGCACTCAAATACCCACGATGCGCAAGAAATCGTAATTGATGAAGTAGTAGGTTTTTTAATTACGATGGTTTGGCTTCCGCTCACTTGGCAAAGCTTAGTAATTGGTTTCATTGTTTTTCGTTTTTTAGATATCGTAAAACCGCCACCCATTCGACAGCTCGATCGAACTATTAAGGGCGGAATCGGCGTTATGATTGATGATATTGCGGCGGGCCTGATTGGCAGTTTGTTGATGCAGTTTCTATACTCCCATACCAATTGGCTAGGCTCACAAATAATTTCGGTGGCGCCATCTACCCCTCTATTTTAAAAAAATCTAAACAGATTCCGTAAGTCACTTCTTCGGGAGAGGGCTTTAATATTTCTTCGCTTTGCTCAATGGCATTTAGAAATATTTTTTCAATTTTTAAAACATCTTTTTCAGACAGCGCTAAACGCGATTACGCAAATTGCGGTGGTGTTGTAAAACTAGTTGGCTGCCAGCGGGGATGTGAATTCTTTTTTTGGTTACAGAATATTTATTGCCGGTTTTTTCAATTAGAAAATCAATTTGATTCGACGTGGGTACCGAAACCAAAACATGCACCAGCGGTTACACCCAAGTTGAGTAATAAACGCTCTTTATCTGTTCCCAAAGTTCGGCCCCGTCTTGAATGAGCGCCCCGAATTTATTTTTAGAATTGAGAATGGCATCAAGTTCTTTTTAAAAATAAGCCGTTAGTTTTTGCGAACCCAAGCGCGACTTCTGCAGTAACAGCATAAAATGCTGGGCCACAATTACCGTGTGCTTCAGAAACTCATTGGCTAAGTAGCCTTGCTCTGAAGAAAGGTGGTGGTGGAGCATATATCTGCACGACTGAATCTCACATCACCCAAACGCACTTAATGGACTTGTGGGAAGCAAGCAACGTACTTAATTATAAAGTACCAATGACAAATGACAAATGAAAGTGCGGAGCTTCAGTTTGATAGCGGCGTGGCTTACAGCTCGGACACAACCGCAGCACTTACCATTATCAATAAAGCATTTGGACACGTGTATGAGCGACCACTTATTTTGCCTGGTAACTTTGATCCTTTGGTTTGCTGTTAAAGAAGATGTTTATACCGAAAAGAAAGATATCTTAGTTTGCAATTAAGCTTCTCTGTACCGAAGAAGTGTTAGCTAATTTTGTTAACACTTCTTACGCTTATTTTATTCTGTGTTCGCTCAGCTTGCTCTTTAAATAATCAATCATTATCTATACTTACAATGCCGCCGCAACAAAAGGCTAGGCTGTAAACAATCACTTTGACACCCCTTCGATTTACATACATAGTACATATGTAAATTATATGGAAATACAGCAACAGAACTTAACA
>JACMNA010000084.1 GCA_014378765.1 Bdellovibrio sp.
ATTATTTCTGAATAGTAAAATAAAACGTTGAACCCTGATTGGGTTCGGACTCAAGCCAAATTTGACCTTGATGATGCTCGACAATTTTATTTACGATCGCTAGTCCTAAACCCGTGCCTTCAAATTCATTTGAACGAAGACGCTTGAAGGGCTCAAAAATATGTTTGGCATCGTTCACGTCGATACCAATTCCGTTATCTTTAACCGAAAATTGCCAGTGGCACTCACGCTCTTCAGCGGCGATGTGAATTTGCGGCTCTTGGTGACCACGAAATTTGATGGCATTACCAACAAGATTTTGAAAAAGTTGGTATAGTTCAGTTTCATCGCCTTGAACCACCGGTAAATGATCGTAAGTTAACCGGGCGCGATTTTGGTCTATGGCCGACTTAAGGGTCATTCGCACTGAATCTAACAGGGTATGGCAGCATACGGGCTTAAAGGGTTCATCTTTAGCCCCCACGCGCGCAAAAGTTAACAGGCGATCAATCAGCTTTCGCATGCGATCTGCCGCTTTCGTTATATAGCCAAAATATTCTTTAACATTTCCATCTAACTTATGGCCATACTCTTCATCAACTAAATCAAGAAATTGCGAAATACTATTCAACGGTGACTTTAAATCGTGCGCGGCAATGGCCGCAAAGCGCCCTAGTTCGGCGTTTGATCTAGAAAGCTCATCTTTATCGCCAACCAGGTTTAAGTTCGATTGATTTAAATCGGCATTTAGATTTTTAATTGCTTCTTCGGTTCGTTTGCGTTCGGTAATATCACGTGAAACTCCCGAAACGGCAATGATCGTATTATTTTCATCAAAGACCGGAGCAAAACTATATTCAAAATTAATAATGGCCCCATCCATTCCTTTGAATGTACTTTCATTACGGACTTTATGGCCAGCTAACGCATTGTTAACATCTAGGGTGTGTTGCTGGTTCAGTTCCGGAGGATAACCCAATTCAACAAAAGTTTTCCCAACCGCATCCGCCAGATTCATTCCCCAAAGGGTCAGTAAGGCCGGGTTGGCATATGCTAAGCGGTGCTCAGTATCGAATAAATAAACTAAGTCCGGAACGCCAGCTAACATGGCGTCAAACTTTCGCGCTTGCCGCTGCATTTCTTCCGCCAGATGGCGGTTTTTACTTTCACTTTTCTTAAGAGATTCTTCCGAATTACGTCGCTCGATCACGTTGGCTAAAGTGTTACCCGCCGAGGTGATAAAATTCTTATCATCATCTGTGAAATTTCTGAGGTGACTGCTTTGCACGACTAGCACCCCGAAGGCCACGGGCCCTCCCGAAATAAAAGCCGTCATGCCACTTAAAATTGGTTTTCCATTGACCGGCATGGGCTTACCGAAACGTAAATCTTGCGAATAATCTTTCATAACCAAGCCCATTTTTGTCTTCACGGTGTGCTCTACTTGGTCCTTATCAGAAACTCTAAATAACGGGTCTAAGGCTTCTTCCGTGCAGCCAAAGCAGGCCCGTAGTTCAAAACTGTTTTTTTGCGGAATATATTCGTATATTTTTGCAACTTCACATTTTAAAGCTTTCGCAATTCGTTCGCAACCTTCGTCAAATAAATCTTGGCGTTCAACAAAAGAGACGGCCAGTCGCCCAATTTCGGCTAAAGTATTCTGATGTTCGGCTATGGCCATCCAGCGCTCACGCTCGTGCACCGCCGTAGAACGCGCCCATCGTAACCGCTGGGCCACAAAGTTAATTGAGGCTCCTGAAAGCAAAAAAGCAATAAGTGAAATCCATCCGTTCGTTGTATCAATGCTAAAAGCAAATTTGGGCCCGCTAAAAAAATATTCGGCAACCGTGGCGGCCAACACCGTCGCTAACCAACCGCTACCGTAAATCGAAGAAAAAATAACGGCCGGGTAAAATAAAATATACTGTAAGGGCTGCAGATAATCCCAAAATGAAAATTGCAGCAAAGTCACAAAAACCACGCTGAAGATGCTAATCAAGTATGGAGTTCCCACCAAGTCATTGATGGCTGGTTTCCAAGGCGTTAAATTCTTACGCCGTTGCACATTCGCAAAATGTGCAACGGCGTAATTCATTGAATTTTGGATAACATCTAATATGAGATCACGACATTCCTTTGACAAAGGTTCATCATTTTCAAGAGTTTCTAGAATGACTTGCCGAAGGATTTGATACTCGCGCAAAACCTCATCTAAATTAAAATCTTGCGTAATTCGCACTTCAGTATGTTCAACCGAAATGCGCGCCGTATTCTTTACCTGCATTTCATAAGGAGCGGGCGCCGACAATAAATTCTGCAGCCTATCTAATAGTTCTGGAACTGTGTCTATCAAGTGAGGAGTCGATTCATCCTGAATGTTAACAACTACATTGCTAACCCGCTCTTTCCACCTGAGCAGAATTTCGCGTTTTTTAAATCGCAACAGACCTGCCACCGTAGATTGTGATTGCACGGGTTGCGTAAATTTATTAAAGCTCGCTGACTCTGGTTGAATTTCCAAAAAAACTCCTGCAACTTAAATTAATTAAGTTTAAAGCTTAACATGGTCGCGTTTCATAATGCATTAATATAGCCCGAAAACGTAAGATGTTTATAAAATTAATTGTTTCGTTTTCTTTGGTGCACACTCAATTTATTCAACTGTTCAACTGTTCAATTACTGTTAAAATTTATTTACTATCTTTGCTAGGTTGATCCGCAGAACTAAAATCACCTATTTATTAATTTCACTAAGTGCATATAAAATAAGCCAATAAGCCCTCAGCTAAGCTGTTTGCTTGGCAGAATCCCGCGTCGTCGGTAACTAATACGAATGAAAATATCAATTCAGTTCATCATTTTAGTTTTCCTTACCCTACCAACCTTCGCGCGCGAATCGCTGTTTAACGACCCAAGTCCGATTCAATTTACGTTGCGTGCCCCGTTCCAAGAACTGTTTCGCCAGCGCTCTTCTCCGATGACTCGCCCGCCTCCGGGGTTTGTTCCAGTCATCGTCGATTCTGAACTTAGTTACCAAGATTATAATGGTCGCCTTATTGTCCTTCATCCAAAATTAAAAATGCGTGGTAATAGCAGCCAAGATAAAAGCGAGTGCCTATTTCCAAAAATTAAGATGGATTTTTCACCCAATGAAGTTCGCGGAACTATTTTCGAAAATCAACCGACAGTTGGTATTGGATCGCACTGTTCAAATCAAGGTGGCCGATCACATTTAGGCCGAAACTGGGACGGCAAAACTCCCCACCGCGAAGTTTTAGCTTACGAAATTTTAAGAATATTGAAGATTCCATCTTATCGCGCTCGCGCCGCCTGGTTTAACTACATCGAAGACTCAACGGGTCGCTCGGTCGATGGCAACGTAGAGGCGATGTTACTTGAAGACATGGATTCAATGCATAACCGCTACGGCACCACTAAGACTGAACCCTATCAATCTTTGCGTCACTCACCTGGGGTTACGGTTGAAGATGTGGCGCGAATTTATTTTGCCGAAATTCTTTTAGGTAATTGGGATTGGTATTTAAAAATGGCACCGACTAGTTCAGAGCCAATATCAAAAAAGTTTTGGAATATGAAATCGATGCAGACGCCTTCGGGCCAGTGGATCATTTTCCCGTATGATTTTGATTTGAGTAGCGTCGTAACATTGCGCGAGTACCCCTCATCGAAGGCCAAAGAAATTCCAACTTTATTTCCACGTGTTCTTCGCCAACAGGTGGCCGACGAAATGAAATCTCACGAAACAGAAATTCGGGCATTGGGTTCGCGCTTAGACCACGACGCCTCGGGGCAGTCTTTCTTTAAGAAACAGGTCGATCGTTATTATAAAAAACTACCGGAGTTTACTAAGTAATTGAATGGCGGATTGAATGACCTGGAAAGCTTGCGAAAATTGTAGCGCAGGCCTTGGGTCATTTTCTTTTAATTGCTCGCGAATCAGCGGCACGTGAATAAAGATTGCCTTTAATTTAGGAAATTCTTGTAGCACGCGAAAGTACAAGTCATTGCAAACGTACGCCCCAGCCGAAAATGAAATTTCCACTGGTAAGCCCAAGCCCTTTAAATCTTCAAATATACTATCAATTGGAAATTTCGACATACGGGCTAAGGGAGCGCCCTCTTGAATGCTGCCCGTGGGTGGCATTGCGCCCTTTTCATCGGGGTGGTGAGTTTGCACCCAGTTCAGCGCGATGCGCTCAAGCGAAACAACGCTGCGGCCGCTAGCCTGCCCCAACATGATTAAGTAGTCGGGATGATTTTTTATAATTTCTATTTTTAAAATTTCAAACGCATTTTCAAATTCAACCGGTAGAGTAATGGTTCGAATATTTTCTTGCGAAGTAGATAGCTTTTGAACAATTTTTTCGCTGGGGTTTATGGTTTCGCCAAGAAATGGCTTGAAACCACTTATAAGAATATCCAATTTGGCTTCCTTAGATTAAATTAGGGCGATCGTAAAAAGCGACTCCACGCTTCACCAGATTTCTCGTAAACATAACGCTCATGCAGACGCCCCGATTTTCCGAACCAAAATTCTATTTGGCGCGGCTCGATTCGGTAGCCTCCCCAATGTGGTGGGCACGGAATGACCTGATCCTTAAAGCGTACGTCGATTTCGTTTAACTTTTTTTGAAATGATTCAAATGATTCGATTTTTTCTGATTGGTGTGAGGTCCAAGCACCTATTTGGCTAAGCCTTGCGCGCGTGGCAAAATAATTTTCAGATTCTTCCCGCGTGACTTTAAGGGCCGTGCCTTCAATGCGAATTTGACGATCGAGATGTGACCAAAAAAATGTTGCGGCAATATTATTATTAGCTTCGATCTCTTTAGCCTTACGTCCATCGTAATTGGTAAAAAAAGAAAACCCCCTGCGAATCATTCCTTTATAAAGAACGATTCGAACAGAGGGTTTATTTTCAGAATTAACCGTTGCCAGCGACATCGCATTAGCATCCGGTATCCCTTTAACTTGAGCTTCTTGAAACAACTTTAAGAAATTATCAATAGGATCATTCTTAAAATCAAAGCTCATTTGCTAACTCCTTTAAGAATTACTTCTTTTTAGGAGCTGGTTTAGCCGCTGGCTTAGCCGCTGGTGCTGCCGCTCCAGCCTTAACAATTTCAAGTAATTCAACTTCAAAGATTAAGGCCGAGTTAGCAGGAATGCCTGGGCGACCCGCTGGTCCGTAAGCTAATTCAGGTGGAATGAATAACTTATATTTCGATCCAACTTTCATCATCTGTAAAGCTTCAGTCCAACCTGGAATCACGCCACCAACTGGAAATTCAGCCGGCTGACCACGATCAACTGATGAGTCAAACTTAGTTCCATCAATTAATGTTCCCGTGTAATGACATTTTACATTGTCTTCTTTTTTCGGCATTGGTCCAGTGCCTTCAGTGATGACTTGGTATTGAAGGCCAGAAGCTGTCAATTTAACACCTTCTTTTGATTTGTTAGCTTCTAAGAAATCAACTGACTTCTTTTTATTGCCTTCGCCTTCATCTTGCTGCTTCTTCATTGACGACTCTTGCAATTTCATCATTGCTTTTTGAATGTCTTCTTTAGTCAATTTTGATTCGCCTTTGCCAGCATCTTTCATTGAAGCGACTAACGTATCAGCGTCGAAATCAATATTCTGTGCTTTCAAGTTTTGGCCAATTTGCTGGCCGATGGCATATGACGCTTGGCCTTTATCTGATTTCAGATCGGGCTTATTACAAGCAGTTAAAGTCATTGTTAGACCTACAGCTGCGATTACTAAAACATTTTTCATTTTTTATGTTCCTTTCATTGAACTATGAAAATTTACCTAAAACGGTTTTAAATCTTTATATTGTCTTCAATATCAAAGCATGATCGAATTCTTAGAGATTTCAAACACATAACATGCCGCACATATTGCTTTATTTTCTAGCTTTAATGTCCTTATCTACTTCGCCCGTATGGGCGAAGCTTAATCTAATGCCCGTTGAAGTACTAGGATTTTGGCGTTTAGGTCTAGCTTCGATCATCATGGGCGTTTGGATTATAATCTATAAAAGAAAAACTTGGCCACGCATCGATCGCCATTTCTACTGGATTATCCTTTCGGGGTTTTTCTTTTTCTTACATCTATGGACTTATAAATATGCTTCTAGAAATACAAGCGTAGCAAACACCATGATACTTTTTGCTTCGAATCCGTTATGGTCATCGGTTGGCGCGATCATCTTTTTTAAAGAAAAAATGACGGTCCGCTTGATGTTTGCCTATGTTCTAGCAATTTGCGGAATCTATTTGCTGGCCTTCAAGCATATTGAATTCAATTCTAAAACTTTTTTAGGTGATATTTCGGCCGTGATCTCGGCCTTCTTTCACGCTTGTTACATGCTCACTGGTAAAAAATCTCGGCTTCATTACGACAACTCGATTTACGCTTTTTTTCAGTATCTGGTGTGCGCAATTTTTTTTGCGGGGTTCGTATTTGCAAAGGGCCAGCCCGTGCTGGGCTATAACTCGATTTCGTGGCTGTCCGTTGTGGGCCTCGTCATTCTGCCCACTCTGCTTGGTCACCTGACCTTAAGTTACTTAGTTAATTACATGAGCCTAAGCCTGATGAGTTGTGGCAAGTTGTTAGAACCGATTATGGCCTCGATCATTGCGTACTTTGTATTTACCGAAACGCTCAAACCCCAGGCGTGGATGGCGTTTACCCTGACCGCCTTTTCGGTTGTAATTTTATTTTGGCCATCATTGATGCAGTTAAATTGGCGGCGTACCACAAAACCACGTCCTTCAGACGAAGCTTGAGTTCTGCACTTACGCCCACTACAGTCAAAACATGAGAATTTTGGTAGTCGAAGATCAACCTAAAACATCGCAGTTCGTAAAAAAAGGCCTTAATGAAGTAGGCTACTCAGTTGATATTGCTGAAAGTGGCTCGGCCGCCGAGTCTTTCTTAGCCAGTAGCGAATACGATTTAGTAATTTTAGATGTTATGCTGCCCGATCAAAGTGGAATTGATACCGCCCGACACATTAGACAAGATGGATTTCAGGGGCCTATTATTATGCTGACCGCCCTTTCCACCACCAAAGACAAAGTGCACGGGCTTGATGCTGGCGCCGATGATTACCTGACGAAACCTTTTTCATTTGAAGAATTATTGGCGCGCGTACGCGCATTATTAAGGCGTAACAGTGGCACTACGGGAGTTAATTCTTTGCTTAAGTATTCTGATCTAGAAATGGATTTAGTGCACCGAAAAGTGACGCGGCAAACGCAAGAAATTCAACTGACCGCCAAAGAATTTTCATTGTTAGAGTATTTCATTCGCAACCCTGAGCGCCCTTTAGGCCGGGTCTCGATCGCCGAACATGTTTGGGATGTGCATTTTGATTCGGAAAGTAACGTGATCGATGTTTACGTCAATCTACTAAGAAAAAAAGTAGACGCCCCTTTTACTAAAAAACTTATACAAACGGTGGTTGGCGTTGGTTACGTTCTTAAAGAAACTTAGTCTTCGCACTCGCTTAACCGTGCTCTTCGTTTTAATTTTTGGAACGACGACTATATTATTTTCGGGGTTTCTGTATTATTCACTGAATGATTCACTACAACAAGATTTCGATAATGCCCTTTACAACTATGCGGTCGACGTTTCGCGTAACATAGATATTGGCCCCAAGAACGATTTATTATTCCCGCCCCTCAAAGTTGACGAAGGCAAAATATTTCCATTTCCTTACGGCACCGCATTGATTCAAGTTCGCCACATCACCGGAAAAGTACTGATTCGCAGTGGTGACTTTGGAAATTTTAAATTTCCTTATCAAGCTGATACCGAAAGAATTAAAAAGGGTGAAGATTCATCCTATCGCACGCTAGATAATATTGATGATCTGCCTCAGGCCGAAGCTTACTCGTACCGACTCATCACCTTTCCGTTAGACAGCGTGAATGCGCCTTCACTTTTTCTGCAGATTGCCGTACCCATGTCGACGTTTGAAACGCAGCTCGATCGACTTAAGTTAATTATCTCATTTGGACTGCCGGCGGTGCTACTGATTGCCATCATTTCGGGTCTGTATTTTTCATCGCGTGCCCTGAGGCCCGTGCAAGAAATCATTGAAAAAGCCAATCGGATCGACGCTAGCAATTTAGCCGAACGAGTTCCGATTCCGATTGCTAATGATCAAATTCGTAAGTTGGCCGAAACCCAGAACCAAATGCTTGATCGAATTCAAAAGTCATTTCAGTCGCAAGAACGCTTTGTCGCGGATGCTTCCCACCAACTGTTAACGCCGCTTACAATCTTGCGCGGTGAAATTGAAATCCAGCAAAAAACGCTGCAAAAAGATCCGCACTTTTTCGATAGTGCCTTGCAAGAAGTTGATAATTTAGCAAAGATTGTTAAAGACATGCTGCTGTTAGCCCAGATTGATGCCGGCAGCGATTTGCCCAACTTTACCGAACTTGAAGTTGATGAAATTTTAATTGATGTCATTAGCCGCTGCCAAAAAATTGCAGTTAAAAAAGAAATTCAAATCAAATTTGAAATTCTAGAAAAAGCCGAGCGCCCCCGCGTACACGGAGATGCTGATCTTTTATCTAACTTATTTTTTAATATTATTGAAAATGCGATTAAATACTCCCCTCAAAAAGCTGAAGTAGACGTGCAACTCATTTGGGAAGCAACTGAAACCATCATCGAAATCACCGACCAGGGTCCAGGCATCGCTTTCGATCAAATTGAAACAATTTTTGAACGTTTCAGTCGGGTTAACCCTAGCGGCAAAACGAAAGGTTTCGGGTTAGGCTTAGCGATCGCCAAGAAAATTGCAACTTTACATAACAGTGAAATCACAATTATTCAAAATGAGACATTCAAAAGGTCGCACGGAGCGCGCTTTCAAATTAAGATGAGAAACGTCTAGGCGGCTTTAACGTCTGACTATTGCAAGGCTAGCTATTAAAAATTTTTAATTCGCTCTTCATTCAGTATCAATCAGACCCTGTTAGTCTAACAGTAAGAAAAAATGTAGAGGCAATTACGCCTTTACCTCATTTAAGGAGAATCTATGAAATTAGTTTCAATCATCATTGCTTTAGCATTCGCGTCTGTTGTTAACGCTACTGAGCCAACTGCGGCTACACCAGCAACTCCAGCGGCACCAGCTGCTATGGGCGAAATGAAGAAAGACGATGCTGCACACCAAGGTCACGACATGAAAGCAATGCACGCAAAGAAAAGCAAAAAAGCAAAAAAACAAGTTAAGTAATTAACTTTTTTAGCCTTAGCTAAAAAACCCACCCTCGAAAGAGCGTGGGTTTTTTTTGCTTAAAAATTTCCAAGAAAATAAAAGCTCAAAGCCGCAACTAAAGTTGGCGCGAGTGCCGCTAGAAATAATTCGGCCGCATTCAGGGCTGAATTATCAAACTTAGAATGAAGAATTGCAAATCCCGCTGGATTGGGTGCATTTGCTAATATTGTTAAACCACCCCCAGCTAAAGCTCCCGAAACTAACGCCCACTTTGAGCGGTCAGTCAGTGAAGGCACTAATGAACCTAAGTAAGTAAGCGCGGCATTATCGGTAACGGCCGTTAAGCCGATTGCACTCAAATACAAACCCGTACCACTTAACTTTTGCATAAGGGGCTCAAGCCACCAACTTTGTAGGGTACCTAAAATCACAAGCGAAGCTAAAAAAACTCCGACCAGGGCGGCCGATCGAAATTGCATTTTTGTTTGCCAAGCTTTAGTAAGTGAAACTGCGATCAAAAAAAGCGCGAAGATCAAAAGAAAAATAAAAAGTTGATGAGCATAGTAAACGACGGCCCCTAAAAAACCAATATGAAGCGCCGCTACCCACGCCGGCATCGGATCGCGATCACCATCCACGGGCATTAACATGCTAATTATTTTCTTTTTCATAAATAGAACAAACAGAGCAGCATTCACAAAAACGGTCACTATGGCCGGCACGCCTAAATTAAAAAAAACATCTTTCCATTGCCATTGCCAGTGCCGGGCCACCATCAAAATGGGTGGCGCCGCAAAGTGAGTCAATGCACCACCCACTGAAATGTTAACAAATAAAATGGCTAAAATTCCATATAGTAACTTTTTGTCAATGCGCTCTCGTTGGATCATTTGAAATAAAAGTAAAGCCGTAATGGTCATGGCCGCAGGCTCAGTAATCAGTGAGCCTGAAAGTGGCCCAATGGTTATTAAAAAGAAAAACTGCAGCAACACGGGTTCAATCTTAAGCATCCGATGAAATGTTTGGCTTAAAAATAAAATAAAATTTTCCGCCAACCATATAAAAGGCTTTGTCGAAGCAATCATCATTATGCAGAAAATAAAAATGGGCTCAGTCATGCTTAAGGTGTTCACGTAATTAAAAGGCTCTGCAAAACCCAGCGCAAATGCCATACAAACTAAAAACAAAAAAGCCCAAAATCCAAATATAATTTCAACTTCCGAAAGCCAGTGTAGGCAACGCTGCCACCAAGAATGAGACTGATTACGGACCGCCAATTTGGCGATCAGTGGCGCACAAAAAGAATGAATAAATGCAAAAGTAAAAAAGACGGTTCCCACCGTTTTTAGATCCATAGCCTAGTATTAAAGGACTGGGCGGAATAAACAACTTGCGGTGCAATGTTTTGGAGTCAAAGTTGCTAAATACAGCTCTATGCGGCACGTAACTAATAAGATTATTCTGATTCAAAAAAGACTTCTTATTTTTGTAACCCTGTTTACTTTTTTGACAGGTACGGCTACTCCTGCCTGGGCCGCACGCCCCGTTACTACGCTTAACAAGGCCCCCGAAACGCTTTACCTTGGGATCGGATCAGATAAAGGTGCCGGCGGTCGCCGGGTGGAAGTTACCGCGACTCGGGTTGAGCTCGAAAACGCCCAAGAAATTCAAGCACTCATTCATGAAAAAGCTCGAGATGAAGCCACCACCATTATCGTTTCCAGTGACATTGATGAGGTCATTGCCGAAACGGCCGTACAAAAAGATTTACCCGCCAAAAGGTTTTTCTTAGCGCCCGCCGGTGATTTTTTGAAAAATTTAGGCATTAACAGCTATAGATCTATTTTAAAAGATAAAATTGGGGCCGTTATACTTACTTACACGGTAGGTACCGATATTTATATTTGGATGCACATTGCATCGATGACGACCCTCGAACAATCAATGAATGCAATCTACACAATAGGTCTAGCCATTATATTTGGCCTTAATAAAGATGCTTGGGCCAACAGCACTAAGCCGCTGCAGCACTCACTCCGTAATTTTTTAAACGCGCATAATTTAAAACCGACGCACTACAAAGAATTGGGCGTTCGTTTTTTAGCAAATTTAACGTTGGGTTCCGCCGTCGCAATGATTCGAGTTCCACTTATTTCACTGAGTGCCATGATGGCCACCGGCATTCATCTTAACTATTTTACTAGACCATTACTTGCGAATTTAATTTCAACCGCCGCCCTTTTCATGTGGTCCGAGCACATGGCCATGATTGATGAACTTGAGCATCCAAGAGCTAAATTTATTTTTAGACGAATTTCTGAGGTGCGCTCGTTAATTCTTGGTACTTTCGCCACGACTGCCGCCTTGATGAATCCAAGCGTGCATGGTGCCGCGCCTTGGATCACTTTGGGAGTATTAGGTGTTATGGGTTCATCAATTTATTTCAACGCCGACCGAATTAATAAATGGATCGAGCACCATCCGCAGGCTAAACTGATATCGGGCGGCATGACTTGCCGGCAACTATTTAATTAACCAATCGCGTAGAGGATATCGTGGCTGAACTCATTTTCGTAAGACACGCCGAAGCCGAGCTTTTAAAAACAACGGACGCCGTTCGTTCATTAACCGAAAAAGGGCAAAAGCAATCGCAACGGCTTTCAAAAATTTTTCTTCAGGAACTTTCTTTGATTGAACTTTTTATTCAATCCGACTTAGTGCGGTCACAAGAAACTCTGCTAGGCTTACTCGACGCGCACGTGCCGTCACGAATACTAACAACTGATACGTTATATGAAAAGCCGCCCATTGAACTTGCGAAGTGGCTTAAGAAAAATGCCAGTGGCCTGCAAAAAATATTGGTGGTTGGTCACGAATCACAGATGTCAGAATTTATTGGTTGGGGCCTGGCGCGCTCGCTTGAGATCGAATTTGAAATAAAAAAGGCGGGTGTCGCCCGCCTAGAAATTCATGATTTTTCAAATATTCTCGAGCAAAAATTAATTTTGACCGAGTTGCTTTCGCTAAAAAGAATGAAAGAACTTTGCCGGTCGGTCGTGTAATTATTTTTAGCTTTAAAATTAAAAGTCGTTAATTTGATCAGCTAATTCTGGGTGATCGATAAAAGGATTTCGATTGTGTTGCATTTTAAAGATGGCATCGTTACGTCGATATTCCTCATCGTCAACCGGATGTTCGCGATTCCATTTTTTTAAAACAATTTCTTCTTCTTGGCTAATTGGCAGTTCATAGCGAATCGACATGTAAAATAAAGCGCGGGCCACGTGGCCCTTATGGGGGTTAGCCGGTTCGAAGATCTCGCGTGGGCCCGCGGTGCCGACGCCCGAACGAGACGCATTGCAAATAGCCTGGCCGTCATCTTGAGTGACTTCACCAAAAATATTACTACCACGAATTGAATTCATTTGTGAATCGGTCGGAAACAAATGGTGTAAATCAGCTTTTTGCAAATCACGCGAGTACCGCCCATTGAAACGCGACTGAGGCCAAGTATGCTCGGTGTTAATGACGGCAGAGTCAGGAGTTATTCCTGGGCCTGGCCGACCGCCACCCTTAAAATCAGCGTTTTGATAGACGCGGTCGCAGTACATTTCTTTGACACCGTAATTAGAACTATCCACTTTTACTAAATAAAAACTGCCGAATAAAAATGTTCGAGCCCCGTCGTATCCTAAAGACGTTTGCGCATAACAATTTTGTTTGCCTTCGCAAGAACTAAGGATTTGATCAAACCCGCCTTGCACATAGACGTGCGCGGCTAACAAAATTTTACGGAGGGCTTCTTTTGCTTGTGAATCGCGCGCTTGCTTGAGCACGGTCGCATAAAATTCTTGGCCGTAGTAACTGCTTTGGGCGCCGGCATTTGGTTGTAGGGCGTAAGCTTGGATTTGAAAAAACGCAACTAGAACAAAAAACAACTTAGTCATTTTAACCCCTCGTAGTCGGGCCTTATACGGGGCCCGGTAGAAACGCTGAACCAATTTTCAGCTTATACTTCGGATACAAACGAACACTGCCACTGCTTCAAAATTATTGGCAACAAAAATCGATTAAGAAGGCAAAATATGCTTAAAATAATTACATTATTTGGAAGGTCTGCCAGGGCGTAAAACTTGCTTGTTTATTAATTAATGGTTGAGCAACTCATCTTTTTTAGGAGGATTTATGGCCGCACGCATTTTAGTCATGGTTGGTGGAATTAGCAAAAACTCACTGAATGAAAAGCTTTACGGAGCCATCCAAAATGCTCATGGAAAAGATTTTACATTTGAAGATTACGATATTAAATCATTACCCTTTTTTAGCCAAGATTTAGAAGCTGATCCCCCTTCGATTGTTACAGATTTTAGAAAATTAATACGTTCAAGCGAAGGAGTTTTAATTATTACGCCTGAGTACAACCGATCATTTCCAGCGGTTATTAAGAATGCCCTCGATTGGGGTTCACGCCCGTACGGACAGAGCGTTTGGAATCATAAACCGGCTGGAGTTATCGGTGCTTCGGTTGGAGCGATCGGAACCTTTGGGGCTCAACATCATCTACGACAAGTCTTAGCCTATTTAAATATGCCAACCTTAGGTCAACCCGAAATGTATATTAACGCTGGTAAGTCTTTTGATCCAAAAGGGAAATTAGTCGATACACCTTTGCAAGATCACCTTGCACAATATATGAAGACGTTTGGTCAATGGGTTTCACAACATCGCCAACCTAGTACAAATGCGTAAGTGAAATAGAAGCAAAGCTATTATAATCCTTACGTTCTTGAAATTCGGGGCTTCGGGTTACAAAACGCCAAGCCGCATTCCAATCATTCCATTCGCCCGCGAAACCAAATTCAGTTTCAATCACGAAAGAATTTTTATGTACGCGGTGGCTACTTTTAAAAGTATTGCCGTCTAGAAAGATATTTTTCGCGACGCCAATACCCCGGCCACCAATAAAAGCGTAAAGACTAGAACGCGCGACTTGCTTTGATTCGATAAAAGTATCGCCTTCGGTAGAAGAGGCCTTCTTTGGTCCAAAATCATCGGGTAGATGTATTCCCGCTCGCATCATTCCGCCCACGTGCGCATCGATGGCAACGTTACCTAAGCCAGCGCCATAATACGGAATCACATCAAAATATTTGTTATATTCAGAACTGTACATTTCGAATAATTTTTGTCGCTGTTGATAAAATAACTGAATCGTTGGCTCTGTGCCAATTTGATTCTTCCAACCTTCGGCGCGATATTTGGCGATGATTTTATGATATCCGTTTTGAACGGGTTCCCCTAAAGCCTCAGGGCCAATAATACCTAAATCTAATTCAAAAACGTGACTGCGATAAACATCTTTAAAATGTGCCGTTAAGCCTAAATACAGCCAAGCCGCATACGGACGATCATTGGTAATCAGGGCAGGTTCACGAATGTCATTCGGGGTGTAAAGTTGCTGCCCAAAAGAAATTCCAAAATTTTTCGGAGCTTGGGTAATGTGAGGATCAATCAGAGCCGGCCACTCGATAATTTCTTTTGCCCAGTCAGGCGTTCTATTAACGGCCGTGACGTATGAAAATCGAATTCCGCTTGAGTACGCGTTATCAGATCCGGGTCCGCCCAAATCGCGACTATCATTTTCTATATACAAACTAAAACCGCTTTTCGATTGCGGCTGTGCCCTAGCATTTGAAAAGAAAAAGCTAATGATAATACTCGGTAAAATAGTAAGGAAAAAAATATTATGTTTCAAGCGACCTCACCATTAGATTTAAGCTTAATAGAATGCCTCGTTGAACGCACGGGAATTATTCCCGCGCTTGCTTTAGGCTAGGGGCCTATTTCATAATCGATAACGTTAAGTTCGATTAAAGTTGGCTTTTGTATTGCTAAACAATTGCTAAATAAACAAAATAGGTTTTACTAAACCGCCACGAAAGGAATTTTATGGAAATACAACTTCATGTTTGGGAAAATGACGGTGGTCATATTAATCATACGGACTATGATTTTATTATTATTAACGGCACGGTATGTTGTTCATTCCTGCAAAGGGTCAGAGCTTATTTAAGTAGAGCATGGCGAATTTTTAAATTGTTTTTTCAATCAAAACAATTAGTGTCGGCAACTTAAAATGAATAGTGTAAAACTTGATTACAAAATGCCTAACCGCAAAACGGCAGACACCCGATTTGGAATACGAGAAGTTTTATCATTGATATTTATAGTTGCGCTTGTGATTATTTTTCAGGTTAAATTAA
>JACMNA010000085.1 GCA_014378765.1 Bdellovibrio sp.
ATTTTTGCGATGGAAATCTAACGACTTATATTCTTGTAACTGAAAAAACGTCGTCTTTACATTGATTAAAATTTCCGATGCAATAAAGAAGATTTCGAAAATGCCTCGCAAAATTATTTGTACTCGATATTAAGTATCGTTAACAGTTCTTCGCCCGTAGGTTTCTGCAGATTCACTTCATCATCAAGCTTGCGGCCTAGCACCGCTTTAGCCAACGGTGATTTCCAAGAAATCTTATGTTGCTTAATATCAATTTCATCGGCGCCAACGATTTGATAACTAAGCTCTTCGCCGCCTTCATTTTCTAGCGTGACGGTAGCGCCAAAAACAACTTTGTCAGATTTAATCTTCGTAGGATCAATGACTTCGGCATCTTCCATGCGATTTTTTAAAAAGTGAACGCGCTTATCGATTTCTCGCAGGCGGCGTTTACCGTACTGGTAGTCGGCGTTTTCTGAACGGTCACCGTTACTGGCGGCCCACGTCACAACTTCGACGACCTTCGGGCGCTCAACGTTAAGCAGGTCGACATACTCTTGTCGTAATTTTTCAAACCCAGGCGGAGTAATATAGTTTTTTTGGTCGCTCATTATTTTAGACTTAGCCCATCTTTTAAAGCGGATCGCATGGCTCGCACGGCCGGAATAAAGCTAATCAGTAAAGCGCTGATCAACATAATTAGCATGTACGCGAGTTCGCTGTGTGAGAACTGTGGTGATTGCAAATAAAGGCCGTATCGCGACTGCAGCCAAGGACCCAAAATTAATTCTAGTACAATTTTTAAGAGTGCCGCAAATCCGATTGCAAGTGCTGTTAATAAAAAAGTCTCCAGCAAAATAAGACCTAACACGTGCTTCAATGAAGCGCCCACGGCCCTTAAGATTAACATTTCACGGCGGCGCTCATTGAGCGAAGTCATTAACGCGATCAGCATTGAAATCAACCCAATGGCCATGACTAAAAATGAAATTGCTTTTAATATTTTTTCAACCATCGAAAGCGATTGCCACATTTCCGAAAGAACCACGCCTGGAATAGCGGCTAACAAGGGTTCGTCTTTATATTCGTTAATCCATCTTTGCAAACGTAAGATTTCAATGCGGTTTTTGGTACGCAGAAAAAAAGAAGTGATTGCTTTAGGCTGTACCATTGCGGGCGTAATTGCATTGATGCTGATTTCTTTGTCTTTGGTGGGCGCGCTTCCCGATTGCCAATCTAAGTGAATGGCTTCCATGCCTTCTAAAGAAATATACAAGGCGCGGTCAAGGGGCGTTCCGGTGGGCTTCATGATACCGACGACGCGAAACGGTTTATCATTGTGCTTTTGTATGGCTTCGCCACTGGTGACTCCGTGTGCGACCACTACATCAGAGCCAACCTTGTAGCTCAGCGTAGCTGCAACGTCAGCGCCAATGACCACGTCAAAATAGCCATTAAAAACTTGGCCTTCGGCTAATTCAATCTTTTCGCTTGAACGGAAGTGGTAATATTTAAAAAAGTCTTGATTGGTAGCAACGACTCTAAAACCCCGGTGCCCGTCACCTAAACTGTATGGAATCGTCCATTCTATTTCGGGACGATTTTTTATTTCATTATAACTTTCAATCGAAACATTCTGCGTGGGCTGACCCAAATTAAAAACCGAATAAAGTACAATTTGCAGCGGGCCCGATCGTGCGCCCACAATCAGGTCCACTCCAGATATAGTTTGCGTAAAACCATCGTGGGCTGCGCGCTGAATGCGATCGACCGCCATTAAGAGTACCAACGACAAAGTCATTGAGAAAATCGTAAGGACTGTCGCAAGCTTTCGGTTACGTAGTGATTTCAAAGCTAAATTCAACCACGCGGTTAACTTCATGTTAACTCCGCTAATGGTTTAACTTGATTCAAAGCTAATAAATCAATCGAGCGGTCAAAAAGTTTCTCGATCGTGCGATCGTGACTAACAAAAAGCACGGTCGTCTGATGTTCTCGACATAACTCAAACATTAATTTTAAAAAATTTTCGCGGTGATTATAATCCAGGGCCGAAGTGGGCTCGTCGGCCAAGATAATTTTAGGTTTTTTAAGCAAAGCGCGCGCCACCGCTACCCGCTGTTGCTGCCCGACCGAAAGCTGCGCCACCGGGCGATGCAGAAAGGGCGCTAAACCTAGACGAGAAATTAAATGATCGCGCTCTTTAATGTCGACGCCTTCTTTTTGAAATAAAAAAGGCAATTCAATATTTTCTAAAACCGACAGGTAAGGAATTAAATTAAAACTTTGAAAAATATACCCGATTGTTGCCGCCCGAAAATGATCAAGCCCGGTTAAATTTAGATGCGATAGGTTCTTTTCGTCAATAATTAGGTCGCCAGACTGCGGTTGTAAAATACCGGCAATCATTTCTAA
>JACMNA010000086.1 GCA_014378765.1 Bdellovibrio sp.
ACACAATTGCCGCTAATACAATCCATGTATCGAGCTGATAGATAATTTGACGACGAAAATCCATGTGTGGATCTAGTGGATAATTAAAAAAAGAAATTATAAAAGCACCGACCAACATTACGCTTGTCAACGTGACCCATTGCCGACATCTAATAAAAGAAAAACAAACAGCTACAGCAGGCATCCAAAATACAAAAAAATAGAAACTAAATGTTGCTCCGACAGATCCTGTCTGGAGGAACTAGACCAGTGCAGGTAAAATTTCTGCTCCTAAAAAAAAGAAGCAAAGATAACATCATTATGTCTTAACTTTTGTATGAATAGTTTCATTTAATAACTAAAAAGCCAATGACATGAGAGCGGTTGGCGTGAACGGGTGTGCACGTCAGATTGATTTTTAAGTTTCGAAAAATATTCGACCCAGATCTTTTCTGTCGGATCAAAACGAATACTATAGCTCATACCTTCTTTGAAAGTACGCTTGTATTTATGGCCAGGATATTTAATTTCGTATTCATTCGGCAACGTAAGCGGGTCAATACCGGTTATTTCTTTGAAAATACGCTCAGCTTCCGCGGTGTAAACTCGTTGCCACCGATCTAGAACTTCTTCTTGTGCTGGCAGCCAGGCGTGATTGTAAAGTGAAGTAGCCCAACCACCGCCCGCAGTGCTTAAGGGGGAAACCACGAAGCTGAGCTCTTTACTTTCTTTGATATTCTTAATTTGCGTAAAGTTCTTCAAATTATAGCGATCTTTATAAAGTCGGAAAAAACTTCTTTCAATATACATATCGGCTAGGTCTCTAAAAACCAAGCGACCTGTTAAACGCATATTTTCGTCCATCTCAAAGAGATAGTTTTGTCCATGCGGCGAATCTAAATGCAGGCCGGTTCTTAATGACAACTCCACCGTCGCAGCAGCTAAAATCTTAGGCAGGTGTTCAGACCAAAATTTTTCGGGATCATCAAATCCGTTCTTCAAGGCAATCTCTCGGCCAACGACTTCATCAGTCACTGAAAAAGCTGGTAAATAGCGGAACTGCTTTCGACCGGGAACCATTCCTGCGGCATCACGAATAATCACCGAGCGATCCAACTCCGGCAGTTGCAAGCTTGCTGACTCTTGAAGAAATGTAAAATATTTGAAAGGCTTTACCTGCTGAAGGCCAACAAGATAGTCATTGATCAGTCGAGCGTCTGAGGCTTCCCAAATCTGTCTTGGCTTACTAAGCCAGAGTCCGATGGGTGCTCGGGCATTAGAGCTTTTGACGAAAAAAATCATTTTTGAATTTGGATCTTCCGCTAAGTATGTCGAAGATGCCGTCGGATATCCAACGAAATAATGATGAAGAGTCGTATCGCCACCACGAGTTCTGATGAAATTTATAATTTCATCATTATATTTATTATTGGATGAGCCCATTGGGCCAATCTCAAGCTCTGTAGGTGCAAGAATCCAACGAACAATATTTTCTCCCAATTCATTTTTAAAAATAAGTGAATTTTTAATTTTGGGATCCAAAGAATCTGCAAAGTTTAAACTAAGCCATTTAACCGGAAACTCGACGTGCGGAAGTTTAATTATATCAGGATAGGCATGTTGACCATCCAATAGGGGATTGACAGAAGTTTCAAGGTGGTGAAAATTAAGAACGGCCTGGTTCGATGCCCGAGCTGAAGACAATAAGAAGTAAACCAGTAATAGTAGCGTAGACTTCATATGAATTAGCCTTTGGGTGAACCGTTAGTCTATAATCAATTACAATTAAAATTAAGGTTACAATGATCATGCCGAGTTCCAGCAGTGATCAAAGCGCATAGGTTCCATAACACCAGTCATGTTTTAGACAAGTGACGTTTTACGTTTAATAACTCCAAGATGGCGGGAATTAATCGGCTTGTCGAATGGACATTCCATGAATTCAATTGTAGCCTCTGTTTACACCGGATATGACCGTCTCATTCTTGGCAGAAGTTGTAAAATGCCATCGGTTAAAGATTCCTTATGAGAACATATCAAAAATAATTCGTTTTCATAAAGTTGAGCGATAATAATTCGTAATGACTACGAAGCCTAAATTTCAAAGCCGCTATTTTAATTTTTTAATTAATGCCAAAATTCATTTTAGAATTAAAATACAAAATCGAAGAATTTCAATCACATAATTCGTGACGACAAGGATCAGCATTAGGAATCAAAAAAAAAGCCCGATCACAGCGATCGGGCTTTTTTATTCAGCCGGTCTTTTCTAAATTCTTGCCGAGCAATCTATGGTGTGTAGACACATCCGTTATTGCAAACGTTGTTTGTATACTGGGCGCCCTTTGCACCCCAATTGCGTCCACCGATCAGCCGGCTGCCTTGCACACCTTGAAAACCCAATGAGTTGCTGATGCCGGTCACCGAGTTGTTGCGAACAATGTTTGTTGTGTAGTCCGCGTTCGGAGTCGCGCCACCCGTAAGCATTGCACAAGCTCCCATATCAGCACCGCCGTATCCGTAGATACAAGCTAAAGTATTATTCTCGATAATAATTCCACCTGTCAGCTGGCCGGCATCGTCGTTCTCAACTCCAGCGGCGCAATCGACCATTGTGTTGTTCGCAATCAATCCATTTTGATGAGCCGTAAAAACCGGTCCATAGTAACCACAACTCTTAAAGGTGTTATAGATAATTTTATCGCCGCGTCCGCCATCAACGGCGCCGTATGTTTGGAACATGGATTGTCCCCAGAATTTTTCGAAAAGATTTCCTGCTAATAGAAAGTTATCAACTCGGTCTTGAGTTTGAACCGGAATATTATAGTGCTTACCTGGATCATTCCAGTTGGCTTGCGGAGCAAGTGTGTTGGCTCCAAGGAAATGACAATTGACGATGCTATTTCCAGAAAGTCGAGCACTAGAAGTGGAAAGGTAGTTGAACATACGTCCACTGGTAACTGTCATTTTCAAAATAGAATCAGCGCCACACT
>JACMNA010000087.1 GCA_014378765.1 Bdellovibrio sp.
AAATGCTCCCTCTTTTATTCTTGAAAGCTATACTTTAAAAATTATTTACCAGGGAAATAAATAATAGAACTTTGAATTGCATCGCCATCAATAAATATGCTTATAACGGCTCCGCCTAAACAACGGTTCAATCCCTCAGGACAATTTGAATTTGCAATGCTGTAGCGTGCGGCTCCCGGACGAATGTTTTGAACATTTGCAGACGTTAACATATTTCCTGCTTTTCCAAATGCAGAAAGTGAGTCGGGGCTAGCTTTAAGCAGTGCGCCGATTACTTCTTGGGTCATTGGATTTAAAGGCTGAACCGGTCCCGGCTCAATCTGCGGGCCATCTGCAAAACTGTTAAGAGATATAATTACTAAAGTTGCTAATAAAATTAATTTCATATTCTTCTGTGTTCCTTTATGTAAAAAAAAGGGGAAGCCTTTTTTAAAAGCTCCCCCTTTATTTATTTTTGAAAAAACTATTTTGATCCTACAACGTTTCCATATTCAAAATAGCATTCACCGTCTGCCTACGTGCCGTATTGGTGTATAAAAAAATGAAAATTAATCCTTTGCGGGCTTTGAATGAACGGCATACTTTTCGAACTCGCCGTACTCATGCAATTTATTATAAAGCGTCTTGATCGTGATTCCTAAACCTTGTGCCGCTTGCGTTTTATTTCCGCCGTAGTGCCCTAATGCTTTTAAGATATAACGCTTTTCTAATTCATAAAGTGGAACTGAAGGGTCAAATTCTGTACCTTCGTCTTTGGTTTCAGGATTACGAATTGAATCTGGCAGGTCATTCACCATGATCATGTGACCTTCAGATAAAATCTGTAAACGCTCGCAAACATTTTGTAGTTCACGAATATTTCCTGGCCACTCATACTTCGTTAATACGGCCATTGCTTCTTCGTCGATGGTCTTACCACGATTTAAAAACGTTGGCGAACCAGAGTTTAAGAAGTGCGTAACTAAGATTGGAATATCTTCTTTACGACGACGTAATGGCGGAGCACTGACGACGATTGTATTAATGCGATAGAATAAATCTTCACGGAAAGCACCGCGCACAACTTCTTGGTCTAATTCGCGATTGGTCGCACACACTAACCGGATATCAACTTTGATTGATTCTTTTCCACCGACTCGAAAAATTTCACCCTCTTGAATGAAACGTAAAAGTTTAGCTTGGATTGATAAAGGAAGTTCTCCGATTTCATCTAGAAATAAAGTTCCACCGTTAGCAGCTTCAGCTAAACCGATTTTACGGCTGTAAGCGCCAGTGAACGAACCTTTCTCGTGACCAAATAATTCTGACTCTAATAGGGTTTCACGTAAAGCACCGCAGTTGATTGCAACAAAGGGTTTACTTTTACGTGCTGACTTTTCGTGTAGCGCGCGGGCTAATAATTCTTTACCAGTACCCGATTCACCAAGAACCAGAACGTTGGCTTGTGAAGGAGCTACGCGCTCGATCATCTTCATTAACTGAGTCATCACATCAGAACGATAGATGATCAGACGAGTTTCTGAAGATTTCTGTTGAGGAGACCAGGCTCCGGAAGCTTGCGCCTGAGCTTGTGAGCTCGGCAAATGAGGCAACGAAGAAGCGTTCGAATCTGACACACGTACCACCTTTGAAAATGTTGTCATGTGAGGCTTTAGCGTTTCAGGACGAGACGTTTGACCATCTCGAATTGATACACCGCATCACTGCCTGCAATATAACCAAAGTCGAGTATTAATTGCAAGATAAATATTGCATCGCAGTATAATTTGTTCATACATGTAAACTGGCCTTTATACATGGGGGCACCTTACGGATAATGGATAGATGGCATTATCGATCGCGGGAATTGTATCTAACTTCTTGAAATACCAAGAGAATATTGAATCATCAGCTGTCCTAACCTTGCGCGCATATGCCCTTGATCTTAAGCAAGCCTTCGCTGGTAAACAAGAATCAATATTAAATTACTCTGAGTTTTGGGATTTAGCCCGCCCTGCTTTAAACAAGTGGGGGCAGCTAAGTTTAGCCAGCCGAAATCGCAAAATTGCTACTTTAAAGAGCTTTTTTAATTGGCTCTATAATGAAAAACTCACTGAAAAAAACTACGGGTCGCAGTTAACCTGCCCGAAAGTTCCTAAAAAAATTCCGCATTTTTTATCGGTCGACGAAATTATTTCTATTCTTAATTTTTTTCAAATTTCAGCGGGACTGCAGCTTGAAGAAAAATATCAAAAAGCGCTAATAAAACAAAAAACTTTATTTTTATTATTATACGGCGGCGGCCTGCGCATTAGCGAAGCCAGCAACCTTGAATGGAAAAACGTGCAAGTGAGTGAGCGCCGACTTTTGATTAAAGGGAAGGGCGGTAAAGAACGCTTTTCAATTTTACCGGCCTTTTGTTTTGATCACTTACAAAAAATAAGTTTAAGCAAAACTACTTTTGTGTTCGGCGATGAGCCTTTAAACACTCGCACTGGTTACGAAATGATTCGCGATCTTGGAAAAAAAGCGGCCTTGATGAATCCCCTACATCCGCACGCATTACGCCACAGCTTTGCAACTCACCTTTTAGCTAGCGGTGCAAATCTTAGAACACTACAAACATTGCTGGGTCACGATAGTCTTACCGCCACCGAAAAATACACCCATTTAAGTGTTGATCACTTAGCGCGCCTAATAGATCAGACGCACCCGTTAGTTAAATTAAAATTAGGAAGTTAATTCAATCCTGTGTCGGCAGTTTTTATGTATTTTAGAATTAAGCTTTCGATTGAATCTAAATAC
>JACMNA010000088.1 GCA_014378765.1 Bdellovibrio sp.
CCGCAAGTATGTGAATGCCTCAGCAAAGCCTGGCGGTTCGCGTTCTACTGCTCGTAAGTAATTGATAATTTAAATTAGGTAATAATTTTGTAAGCCCTCTTTTAAAGAGGGCTTTTTTATTCTTAAAGATAACTTTCAAAAATTTTCTCGGCACATTTAATACCATCACAGGCGGCGGAAGTAATTCCACCTGCGTAGCCCGCACCCTCACCGCACGGAAATAAGCCTTTGTGAGAAATACTCTGTAACGTTTTTTCATCTCTGGTAATTCGCAAAGGACAAGAAGTTCTAGATTCAACTCCGTAAAGTTGTGATTGGCCCGTGATAAACCCGCGCATACTTTGATCGAACTTTTGTATACCTTCTTTTATTTTACTAAACATAAATTTTGGTAGCAGCTGATCAAGTCGAATAGGTTTTATTCCCGAAGGCGATGAAGTCGTATTCATCGGATTTTTTTCAGTTTCTTCTAAGAACGACATTAAATTTTGCGTTGGCAGCTCTTTAGTTCCACCAACGGCTTGCACGGCATTAAAGGCGCGCGTTTCTAAATCGTGGCGCAGTTTCATGCCGCCCATGCGATCGGCGCCAAACAATTCTTCGTGATTGATGCTGACGACGATCGCCGCATTTGCAAACGGGGAGTTGCGATTAAAATTACTCATGCCGTTAACCACGATTCCATTTTTTTCGGTGCCGCTCGATAAAACATATCCGCCCGGGCACATACAAAAACTGTAAACACCAATTCCGGTTAGATCATCGTGGTGAGCTAGCTTGTAATTAGCCGAACCAAGTTTTGGATGATCAGCAAAACCACGGTACTGAATTTCGTTAATGGCTTTTTGCGGGTGCTCGATGCGTAGGCCCATTGCAAATGACTTTCCTTCAACGAAAACATCGGACTCGATCAAATGATTGAGCATATCTTCGGCCGAGTGGCCCGTGGCTAAAATCACGTGATTTGAATGGTATTCATCACCCTGTTCGGTGACGACGCCTTCAACCGAACCACGGCCATAAATTAATTTTTTTACTTGCGAGTTATAATGAATTTCGCAGCCGTGGTTTTTTAAGAACTCACGCATTAGCGGAATCACGCGGCGAATTTTATCACTGCCCACATGCGGGTTCGACAACCACTGAATTTCGGCCGGCGCGCCGAACTGAACTAAGCGATTAAGCACGTACGGAATATGTTCAGATTTAATTCTGGTAATTAATTTTCCATCCGAATAAAGTCCGGCCCCGCCTTCGCCGTAACAAACATTATTACGGGGATCTAATTCACCGTAACGCCAGTATTTATTGATTCCCTTGATGCGGGCGCTTGATTCACTGCCGCGTTCAAACAAGCGACACGGAATGCCGCGTTCAACTAATCGAAGCGCGGCAAAAAGGCCCGCGGGTCCGGAGCCTACGATGATTGGTTTTTGAAAGTCGGCGGGTAGTTTGGCTAATGGTGGTAATTCAAATTTCTCTAAACTAAGCTCTTCATTTTCTTCAGCGACTTCAACGGTGTAAACAAAATGCGGCGAGTGCTTTTTTCGAGCATCGACCGATTGCCGAAGAATGCGATAAGCACCTTGCTTTGCCATGCCATGTTGAGGCAGCAACCAAGCCAAGTGCTCGGTTAAATCTTTATTTATATCTACTTTGAGGTCTTTAAAAATCTTCGACATGGGTAAAACTTTATAGCAAGATAACTTCATGTCAGCAATCACTCGCTATATTCCAAAAAATCACGTGAGCTATTTTGTTGGTAAACTAGTTCATATGAGGCTGCCGCCGCCCTTTCGCGGGTTGACTCAATTTATCATTGCAAAATTTGCAAAGGCTTACCGAATTAATTTAGATGAAGCCGAATTTTCCATTGATCAGTATGAAAGTTTAGGCGAATTTTTTATTCGTCGGTTAAAGCCTGGCGCAAGGCCGCTTGCAAGTACGTGGGCCGTGCATCCCGCCGACGCGGTTATTACCCAAGCTGCTAATATGGCCGAAGGTAAATTAATTCAAGCAAAGGGCCGCACGTACTCGCTTGAAAATTTCACGCAAGATCCGCACGGCGCTAAAAAATGGCACGACGGAATATTCTTAACGTATTATCTTTGCCCGACGGATTACCACCGCGTGCACGCACCAGTGACGGGCATCATCAAACGCATTAGCCACATTCCAGGTAAATTATGGCCAGTCAATTCTTGGTCAACTACAAATATTCACGAACTTTTTTCGGTGAACGAACGCGTGCTAGTGGAAATTGAAACTGACCGCGGCCCCGTGGGCGTGATGTTTGTGGGTGCTACTAATGTTGGTCAAATTATTTTAGCTTTTGATCCGGACGTAATTGGTAACCAAATGGATTCAGCGGTGAAGTACGACAAAACTTATAACCAGCCCATTCAAAAAGGTGATGAGCTTGGAGCTTTTCGAATGGGAAGCACGGTTGTTATGCTTTACGCCAAAGGGCAGTTGCCAGATTCATTTAGTCCCGATCAGTGGATCAATCAGGCGACTAGAGTTAATAACTCGTTAGTTTAATGGGTACCGGCACTCGGTGGTGGGCGTTTCTAAAACCAACACGTATTTCAATAATGGTATAAGCTTTTGTAGACGATCAAATAGCCATTTGGCCAATAGTTCTGAAGTTGGATTCTCTAGACCCACTACTTCGTTTAAAACGCGGTGATCAAGTTCGTTCAAAATGGGTTTTGCCAGTCGTTCAATATCGTTGTAGTCCATCACCCAGCCTAACTGCGGATCAAGCGGGCCAATCAGGCTTAGAATAATTTTAAAGCTATGTCCGTGCATGCGGGCGCAGGGGTGGGCCGCAGGCAAATGCGGTAAAAAACGCGCCGATTCAATTTGAAAATGCTGTCGCAATTCGAAGTTCATGATAGGTTCAAGTTTAAAGGACCTACCATGACATTGACAACACTTCATTTAGCGAAACAAAATTTTAAATTTTCGGCTGCGCATTTTTTAATTTTCGATGACTATAAAGCCGAAATGTTGCACGGCCATAATTATCAAGTAAAGGTCGACGTGGTGGGCCCCGCGCCCAGTGAGTATAAAAACGATGGATACTTTATTGATTTCAACGTTTTAAAAAAACAAATTAAAGCCCGACTTGATGAGTGGGATGAACATATTTTGCTGCCGAGTTTGCACAAAGATATGAAGTATAAGATCAGTTTGGATGGAAAAAATTACGAGATTCATTTTCGTGATCGTTATTATTCATTACCGATCAATGAGGTTATTTGGCTTGAAGTAAATAATACCAGCGTCGAGCAGCTCTCACAAATTTTGGCCCAAGATTTATTCACGGTATTTAAGAAAATGAACGTCAAAAAATTACGCGTGACCGTTGAAGAAACGCGCGGGCAGAGCGCTTCAACCTTGCAAAGTTAGTTTATTGAATCGGAATTCCGGATGCAACTTCATCGGCGCTAATTTCTTTTAAAATGCGGTAATTCCAAAAACAGATTTGGCCCGGGTTTTTGACCCAAGTATCAACACGATCTTCAACGGCCTGCGGAACGCCATTACACGCCGTACTTCCGACATCGGCAAAATTGGTAATTTCGCTAACTGACCAAGACCAAAAACTTTTTTCTAACTTAGACCAATTGCGATTAAATCCGCCGCCATTTTTCTGAATTTTAGCGAATAATATTTTCTCTAAACTAGGGTTGGCTATCTGATCTCGCGCCAACTGAATCATTTCGGGTGAAGTCGTTTTAACGGTGTAAGAGTCACCCACCTGCGAGCGTGGGGCCACAACAAAGTAACTGGCTTTCACGTCAACGTTTGAAGCTTGTGGATTGACCATGAACGGACCATCCGAACCCACCGAAGTTAAATTGTGGGCCGCAAATCTTTGCTTTGCTGAAATTTTTACGTAAGCCCAATTTTCAAATTGCAATGGGACTTTGTAAGAATACTGCCCGAGCGCCGCCAAGGTAATACTTGAACTTGCTATTTTTTCAAAGCGCCGGTTTTGATATTCGACCGTTATCAAGTTGTTGCCGGTGTACAAATTTTGAAGCCAAATTTGACTCTGAGGTAAATCAGATTTTCGGTAGGTCAAATTTCCACCTTCAAAAGAATGCGCGCGATATACTTTCGTACTACACATGAACTGCACGGCAATCGCATCACTGCCGTTTAAATTCATAATATTAAATCGTTCGCGCGAACTAGACGTTTTTAAATAGAGCTTGTGAATGCCAGATGGTTTTATATTGATTTCTGTTTCGGATATAAGCGTCGGCTGAAATTTTTGTAACCAAACTCGAAGTCCAACATCTTTTAAATTTGTGATTTGTAATTCACCGGCGTTACAGGCTTGCGGCCAACGTAAAATCTCGGCCCCTGAAATTGAGGTTAGTAACATTAGCGGCAATAAAATAATGAATTGGTGTGTTTTCATAACCTCCAAATCGGGCTAAAAGTCACAAGACTTAATCACTAAACAACAAGCCTGCATAAAAAGGTCCACTTCTAGACTTATTGCTTTCAAGAAAGCGCATTGAATCTAGCCTTTATGCTTAATTCTCAGTCGCTTTTCATTTAGCCGGACTTTATTGAAAATGATTGTCAATTACGGCTCCGTCTGGTCAATGAAAGGAGTGAAGTTGCAGCAAAAAAGTCGGTCGGGGACAAATGGAAATTATGATTATTGATAAAATCGAATCACTTACAAATGAACCCAGCGCCCAAGAAATGGTGCAGCGACTTTACGAATTAGGACTGCGTCCGGGCATTCAGGTTAAGATTATTACCCGCATCTCATTTGGCACCGTGACCGTAATTGAATACGGCCACACGCGCCTAGCACTCAATGAACAGGAGATGGCATGTCTACATGGGCATTAGTCGGTTCACCTAACTCGGGTAAAACCACACTTTATAATTGGCTAACGGGTGCGCGGGCAAAAACGGTTAATTACCCGGGCGCCACGGTTGAGTACAGCGTGGGACCCTTGCGCACACAGCTCAGTGAAAAATTTGATAACTTTCAAGCTAACATTATCGATACTCCGGGCGTCTATTCACTGAACCCGCAATCTGAAGACGAGCGCGTTACTTATAAAACTTTATTTGATCGAAAAAATTTTAGATATCCAATCGATGGCGTGTTAGTTGTGGCCGATGGCACGCAGTTAAACCGACATTTAGTTTTAGCGGAGCAGTTAAAAGAGTCGGGTTACCCGGTCATTCTAATTGTGACAATGATGGATCTTTTAGAAAAAGAAGGCGACGTTTTTAATACCGAGCTGCTTAAGACAAAGTTGAATATTCCGGTCGTGCAATTTGATGGAGTGCTAGGACGGGGACTTGATCATCTGATTTTATTGATGAAGCAGCCTCTCAAAGCCCTCGATACGATTCAAGCGCCCGTGTGGAATATAGAAAAGCAAAAAGATATGCTCGAGTGGGCGCAGCAGGCGTCGGATCAAGTGCTCGTAAAGAAAAATAAAGAGCATAACAGTGCCTTAAAATTAACGGCGAAGCTTGATCAAGTATTTTTACATCCAGTTTTAGGCTTAATTATTTTTTTCTTATTGATGACTTTGTTGTTTGCTTCAATTTATTGGATGGCGCAACCCATAATGGATGCCGTTGATGGTCTATTTTCAGTGGTGTCGAAAGAAATTACAAATCGAATACCAAATTTATTTGGCGATTTTTTAGGGACGGGCCTGATTGCCGCCATTGGTGGGATTGTCATTTTTATTCCGCAAATTTTCATTTTATTTTTAGGAATTGGCATTCTAGAAGCCACTGGCTATTTAGCCCGTGTCGGTGCGCTGATTGACCGACCGCTTTCGGCCTTAGGCTTGGGCGGGCGCTCGTTTGTGCCGGTGCTTTCAGGGTTTGCGTGCGCAATTCCGGCGATTATGGCTACGCGAAACATCACATCGAAAAAAGAGCGGCTTATCGCCCAAAGTATTATTCCGTTTATGACGTGTTCGGCCCGTTTACCGGTTTATGGATTAATGATTGGATTTTTATTTGGCGATGAGAATCCTTTCAAAGCCGGCTTTATAATGGCGGTGTTATATTTTGGCGGCATTTTAGTAGGCGGAATCGCTTCTAAGATTTTATCGATGATCGTAAAAGGCGAAAAGCAATCTCGTTTGATGATGGAGCTTCCGCTTTACCGGCGTCCGCGATTTCGAATTATTTTCTTACAAGCTTTTTCTAAAGCTAAAACTTTCATGTTTCGCGCGGGACCAATTATCTTAGTGCTGGCCCTTGTACTGTGGTTTGGTACGAACTACCCTCGCCCACCCGCGGGTACCGAAATGAGCCCCGCTCAATTGGCCGAACAAAGTTATGCAGCCCAGGTCGGCCGCGCGATCGAACCGGTATTTAAACCTTTAGGGGTCGACTGGCGCGTAGGCTTCGGCTTAATTTCCGCGTTTGCCGCTCGTGAAGTCTTCGTGTCGGCCCTGGCTTTAGTTTTTAATATTGAGGGAGAAAACGAAGTGCAGACCAAGGGTTTGCAAACCGCCATGCGTGAAGCAACGTTTCCGGACGGCACCAAAATATTTACGGTCGCCACGGTGGTTGGAATTTTAATTTTCTTTATGATCGCATTGCAGTGTATTTCAACGGTGGGAATTTTAAAGCGCGAGGCTGGCTCGTGGACGCCGGCCCTGTTGCAATTGATACTCAGTAATATTTTTGCCTATGGCCTAGCGGTCGTCGTGGTGAATGTGCTCAAAAGCTTTGGTCTGTAATTTAGCTTTTATTTTTTGCGCTTATTGAAATAATAATTTCGGTACCATGAAGACGTTTTTTTCCAAAGCGAGAAAAAATCATCTTCTGGAAATATATTCACACGAAAAATTTGGTAAGGCGCTTCTTCTAGTAAAAGTCCGCCTGAATCAGTATTAACCGAATAATCGTAACCCGCCTGAAAAGCCCAATCAGCCGCCGCCGCCGTCGTAATACCGTAAGTAAAAGCAAAGGTATTTATCGGAATATTAAATTCTTTTTCTAAACTTTCTTTCGAAGACTTGAGCTCTAACAAGGCTTCACCTTCGGAGAGTTCAGTAATTTTACGGTGCGAAAAACCATGCGAACCTATCTCAAAAGCAGACTGCAGCCAATGCTTGCGCTCAAGGCCACTTACAATTTCGTGGGCGGGTTCGTCCGAATGCGCGTCCCATTCGTTATGGTTGATGCCTGAATCTGCCAACAGAAATAACTGCGCTCGGAAATTATATTTCTTTAATAGCGGAGAGGCATTTTCTAAATTATCACGATAACCGTCATCAAAAGTTAAAACCAGTGGCTTTTTCGGAAAGGCCGCAAAGTCTATTTCGCCGCGCCGAAATCTTGCAAGCTCAGAAAAAGTTAAAGTTTTAAAACCGCGCCACTTAAAAAATTGTAGGTGTTTTTCGAAATTCTTTTTTAAAACGAAAATTCGATGCTGACTATTAATCTCGGTCGAGGGAATTTTGTGATACATAAGAATTGGTATCCACTTCGAATAATTTCGTAAAAAATAGGCTGACTCGTAAATCCTTTGAATGCGGGGACTGATACTGGATAATGAAAAATCTTTTAAAGCCAATTCTCGTAAGGCTCGTATTTCAGCCCTGCCAAGCACAATTTCTATATCATGTTTAAAAACCGCCGTCTCAAGACGGGGGCCAGTGGAATTTAAATTAATGTCTCCAAAATTAGAAGCTAAGGCGCGTGAATAATTCTCAATTTGTACTAAGCCAATGTACTCGGCTTCACCAAAAGCAATCGTCGGCACTCCGCTTAAGAGCGCTTCCATGCAGACCCGGCCCGCACCGACCACAATATCATAGTTGTGGTAAATGGCGCCGCTTAACTGTTTGTTGCCCACTTCGGTCACGCGCGCTTTTGCTGACGGCACCAAGTCTAAATCTTTAAGTTGTCCTCCGATTAAGAAAATTTCTGCATCGGCGTTCATCTCGATCAAAGCTTTTAAAACTAATTCCGTGCGAGTTTTTTTTGGCCCGGTGGTGCGGCCAATAATGGCGATCTTTTTTCTATTAATACTTGTATTATTTGAATTTTTTTCGAACGCTGTCGGTTCTGAAAATATTTTGGCATCAATCGCATTTCGAACAACCAAGATTCTTTTCGCGTCGTAAGAAAAATCTTTTTGCAAATGGATTTTAATATTTTCGCAAACCGCGACAATCATTTCGCCGTATTGACTAAATAATTTTTTAGAAATTGAATTGTGCTGCTGACCGTGCACGGTCGAAACCATTCCAACTTTAAGACCCAGTCTGGCGTAAAAAGCTAGTTTAGCGGCCGCCCGTGAATGCGTGTGAATCACTTGAATTTGATTAACGATTAAAAACTTTCTTAGCCACCGCGCATTTTTAAAAAAGCAAAGCCTAGATTTAGTCTCGACCTCTAGTTCAAATTTTTCAGCGGGGGTTTCGTGAAAAAAGCCGTTTGATACTTGGTACACTTGATGTCCACCATCATATTGCGCCCGTGCTAAAGTGGCCGCATAAACTTCAGCGCCGGTTAAATGTGTTTGCGATAGCAGATGAACAATTTTCACCTGTTCATCATAAATCAATCGGGCCAAAATTCAACGCTGCCTCGGTATGCCATTTAAACGGCCGACTTAAGTTGTTTTTAGGGCCCGGCACAGGCTTTAACACGTAAGAAAGTGATTGGTTTAACGGCAATTTAAAAGCTTAAAGAGCATCTGTTGACAGGGAAGGTGATTTCTTTTAAATTTTTTCTTCACGTCATCGCACAACAGTGCGGGAGTAGCTCAGTTGATAGAGCGATGCCTTGCCAAGGCATAGGTCGCGGGTTTGAGTCCCGTCTCCCGCTCCAAACTCTTCAGAGTTTGGGGCTTATAATAACAAAAAATAATATTAATATTGGCTGTTCTTTTTACTGACGAAGTGAAGCTAAAGTTACGAGAATAACGATCGTTCACGCGGCCGATTGTTTTGCAAAATTTTTTCCTCCCGAAAGTGATGCGATGGCTTCAAGAATATCGGCCGCGGAGTGACCAGTACTTTTGATAACGTGAATGTTTGCCGGCAAATCTGGGATGGGTCCCATTGAAAGAGACGCTCCGCCTACGCAGACCTGTGATTGCAGATCACTAAACTTCAGGATTGAATTCCAGTTTGGTGCCGCAACTGTATATGATAAGCAAATTGCCGCGGGCTGAAGCCGTTTCACGACTTCGTAAAGTTCACCAGTTGGAAGATTTGCACCTAAATAAACGCAATTCCATCCGCGTAAATTCAAATGGCAGGCAAGCATTAACAAGCCCCCTTCATGAGATTCGCCCTCGGCGCAGGCAAAAACTAATGGAGGTCGGGAAGAGTTTATTGAAGAACTAGTTAGAAGTCGAATCAAGCGCGAGCGAAGGATGGCGGTGATTAAATGTTCACTGGCGATACTTAATTTTTTCTCGCTCCATTGTTCACCCACTTTTTCAAGCAACCAATGGTATACGTTATCAAGTAAAAGCACGGCGGGAATAAGTCCTTGTAATCTTTCAAGCGCGGCTATTCCGCTTTCAACTCTGAATTCTGAAAGTTCAGTTAAAATCCGTTCACGCAGTGAAACAATTTCAGGACTGAGTTGGGTCTGTAGTGAGAGTGGCGCGGGCAAGTCATTTCCATTTTTTAAATCCTCGAATAGTTGATTAGGCTTATGACCCTCAGAAATTAATTGGTTTAAATGTTTTAGTTTAAGAACTTGATCAAGTGAATAAACACGGTGTCCGCCGTCAGTTCTTGAGGGCATGATTATGCAAAAACGTTTCTCCCAGTTGCGAAGGGTGAAGGGGCTAATCCCCGTAAGCTGAGCAGTCGTTTCAATATCAAACATTTTGCAACCTCGTGATCAGCTTAAATGTGGTTATACTTCATCACCTATAACGATTATATCGGCCTAACTGCTGGATTTCTATAGCAATCTCAATTTAAGACAAAAATTTTGATTAAGTTTATTTTAATTTAGCCGAAACATTGAGGGAAGGCGGTATGCATGGCGAACACAGAAAGAAGTGAGCTGAGACAACACATTGACGATCTATCCTTACAGGTTCTTTTGCTTTCGAAACTGATATCTGACGGAGGAGATCGCAAAGATCAGCTCAATCAAGTTGTGCGTGTGCTGGACCTTTTATCAGCGGCTAGCGAAAAATTAAATGTGACCGAGACTTTAGCCCATGAGTAGTCGCCAATTGAGTCTATCATTAGAACTTGTAGGACTTAAATCTGGAGAACCTATCCAATTTGCGTTGATGCAGCACTGGATTTCTCTTCAAGGCCGGGTTTCAATCGAACTTTGGCAACAGGCATTTCAAGAGCAGTGGCAAAAAGGAATCGAGGCTTCTGATTTATTAATTCCCGGAATCGAAAAATATTATCCTGAGCGAAATAAACCTAGTGTGAAGCCAACTAAAAATACTGAGTCAGCCGTAGAATTAATTATCTCTTTTAATCATGAAGAAAAAGTATGGGCCCTATCTGATGTGGAATTTATGAAAGCATTGAACCCTGTCACTTTTCAAAATCACCGACAAAGAAAATCTGCAAAATTTTTTGATAATAAAGACGGCTTCTTAGCGTCGAGCTCGGGTCATTCGAATTCTGGAACTTTTGTAGCATTGCATCGGCCGACGGGTACGCACAAAATCATCAACTTTAAAAGCTTCAAGGTGGCTGTTGCGTGAATAACGAATTAAGTTCCGCACTAGAAAGCCTAGGGGACATCAGACAAGACTTTTGTGATGACATCGGTAGTATCGCCGAAGAACTCCTGCAACTGTCGACTGAAAGTTCAACGTGGACAGAAGAATTAGCCAATGCCCTTCAGGCAAAGCTTCATAGCATTAAAGGCATTTCAGGCCAAATGGGGTTTACTCGCATCGGAAAAGCAGTCCATTTGGCCGAGGGAAAAATCGTCGATTATCGAAAACGTGGTGAAATGCCACCATCAGAAATTTTATTTAAACTTGCCGATTTTTCTGAAATTTATTTAAATTTTATTAATGCAATTCGAACGGGCGCAGACGGAATTCTTGAAACAGAAATGGAAAAAGCGATCGAATCGCTCAATTTTAATAGCTTAACTGAGCCTTCCGCTCAAGTGATTCCGTTGAAACAAGATAAGCCTACTGCTGCATCGCCGGTGCCGTCGAATGCTGCGTCTGGAGCCGAGCTAGCGCTGGCGCAAAAGGATTTCGATGCGGTTTTTAATGGTATTTCTGAATCACTCAACTCATTGCGTGCCTTTGCTCTTCCCCAGGTAAGTGGTTCGCTTCAGCCTCGCTTAGAATCTTCTATTTTCTCTCTAGTTCAAGCGCGGGTGGCCCCAGTAAAAGGTTTGACGGCGCGGTTAAAAAAGCTAGCGCGTGAACTGGCCGCGCAAATGAATAAAAAAGTTGAATTGATCATTGATGGCGAGAACGAATCAATGGATCGATTATTGGTTTCTTCTCTTGGTGAAATCATGGTTCATCTTCTTCGAAATGCGATGGATCACGGCCTCGAAACTGCACAAGAGCGAATCGATGCTGGTAAAGAAGAAACTGCAACGCTGACATTGAGATTTATTAATCAAGGGGATCGAAATCTTGTATCGATCGGTGACAATGGCAAAGGTATTGACCCCGAAAAGGTCGCATCCAAGGCGATCGCCAGTGGACTTATTACCGAAGCCGATGCTACACGCATGACGAGTTATGAAAAACAAGAGCTCATCTTTGCTTCTGGCCTGAGTACAAAAGAAACAGCCTCCGAGATTTCAGGTCGAGGGGTGGGAATGGACGCCGTTCTTCGCGAAGTTGAAAAATTAGGCGGCAAGTTATTGATCGATTCAAGCGTCGGAACAGGAACTACATTTTCGATGGAGTTTCCTTCGCCGTATCAGATCGAACCGGCGGCTAGTTTCCGTTTAGGCGGACAATCCTTTACCGTACCCGCCAAAGTTCTTCGCGGGATCGTGATTGATATGCAAGGCGTGGAACAAGACTTCGGCGCTTTCACAATACCAGGAATAGAGAGCACTTTTTTAAATCTTCATTTACCGGAGATCATGCCCAGCCCAACTGATAACAAGCGTCCATTGCTATTACTCAAATTAGTTGGCTCGGATGTTTGTTTGCAAGTTGATGAAATCACAGAAGTCGGTCGCGCCTTGATTTATCGTCATACGCGAACGCAGGATTTACCAGCTTATATTAATGGAATTGGTTTTAATCAAAATGGAATTCCCCATTTTGGAATGGATTGCACTGAACTTGAAAGAAACTTGAATAAGTACCTTGGAGTTTCGGAAAGAGAGACCACTATGTTTTCATTAGAACCCCTGCCAGACACGGGCGTCACCAGACAGCAAATACTTGAAGCCATCGAAAGTAGCGCTTTGATTACTTCAATAAAAGAAATTCTTGCCAGCTTAGAATCGTCGTCTGAAACAAAAGAGCGAGTCATCAAAGTTATTTCAAATGATATGTTGGTTTTCAAAAATTCGATCGCCGACATAGAAGACACTTCAGAGTTGCAGTATATGGTCGCGATTCAGTACGCGAATTTAAAATCGAAGTGGATTAGCTTAAATATACAAATGCAGTACACAACGTTGGCAGGCAAAGAACCCGACGCCTACTCGATGTATATGGGAAGTATTCTTTCCGCAGTCATTGCGACGATTGAACCACTTGCCAGTTCAGACGCCGTGAATTGTATAACACAAGTTTTAGCTCAACCAATTAACCACGAATAACGGAGATATATATGAACGGATTTGAAGCCAGTTTAAGAACCGCCCAAGCAACAAGTGAAACGTCTGCACCGCCAAAAATCGCGACGCCTGTACAAAAACTGGCCGACGAAGATGGCGCAGTTCAGAGCTTATCTGAGCAATTATCGGATTTGTACTCGGAGGTTGAATATTTGACTTCAAAGTTTCCGAATCAAACCGTACGTTCGCTCACTGACTTAGCCGTCGCTCTGCAGGCCCGCTTAGCCGGAATTTCAGAGAGTGGGGGTGCTACCGCTGACCACGGACTTATCCCCGGAAGTGTTCTTTCTAAAATAAGCCAACTGACTCAAGATATGTCCGATGCAACTGACGTCGGAATAGTCGAGATCGATAATATCGGAGTTATTAAAATCTACAATAAATACGAATCAGAATTGGCTGGTGTAGCCCGCGCCAATGCGGTGGGAAAAAACTTTTTTCTTGAAGTGGCTCCCTGCACCAACAATCGATTGTTCATGGGAACTTTCAAAGCCGGTGTGCAGTCAGGTAACATGGATAAAAAATTTAACTACACCTTCACTTACAAGATGAAACCCACGCCAGTAGAAATCCATCTTTATCGTGACGGTCAGAGCAGTCGTAATTTTATTTTTGTAAAGAGAAGATAAGATGAGCAGTCTTTTTCGCTTTACCGAAATCTATCAGAATCACTGGAAGCAGGGCTGTGACTTTGTAGTCACCGTGAATGCGTATCGGGCTGATTATTTATTATGGCCCAGCTTGGGTTTAAAATTAGCAGCGAAAAACAGTCCTGAACAACAAAATTCAGCGTCGGCAAAGGACGCTCTGGAGATTTATCAGGCACTGCCCGGATGGATAAGTGCCGAGCTAAAAGCAAAAAAAGTCACGACCGATGTCTCTATAAAGCAGGCCTCTACGAGATGTGTCGTTGTATCATTGAAAAAAATTTTTGAACCTGAGCTTGCCATTTCTTTGCTTAGCTGGGCGATTGTAAAGAACTGTGATCTTCACATTCTTGACGACAGCTCAGAGAGCGAAGAATTTTACGAAAAACTGAGCTCTCATCAAAATTGCATAGGGGCTAGAAAATCGGATGATTTCAAATGGCTTATTTTTTCGTCAGAGGCTTTTACTTCCGAAATTTTATGCCGTGCTGTTAGCGACTCTTGATCTTGTTATGTCAGTGCATTTGCAAATTGAGTACTTTATTTTTTAGAAACTGGGACCAATAAATAACTTTCTTAGAACGGAGCAATTTTATGTTTACACCAAATACTCGCTTTTTAGTTGTCGACGATTTTAATACCATGCGAAAAGCGATTAAAAAAATATTCGGTGAAATGGGTTACACAAATATAATTGAAGCCGCCGATGGGCAAGCTGCCTTCGAAACTCTTCAATATCAGCATGCTAAAGGTGAGGCGATTGATGTCATTATCTCGGACTGGAATATGCCAAGAATGCTTGGCATTGATTTACTCAAGCTCTGCAAGAAAACTCCTGAATTTAAATCTCTGCCTTTTGTACTCTTAACCGCCGAAAGCGAACAAGTACAAATTATTGATGCGGTTAAATCGGGTGTTTCAGAATACGTGATCAAGCCATTCTCACCACAAATGCTTAAAGAAAAACTTGAAAAAGTATATCGCAAGCATAACGCTGCAACGAAAGTGGCCTAGTATGTCAGCGGCAAATAAAATTAATATTCATCATCCATTTATGGATGGGGTCATTATTCAGAGTTTAGCCAATGGCGTCGTTGAAGCGCTCAAGATTATGGTTAATATAGAAGCTAGTTTTGAAAAACCATTTGTTGGAACAAATTGGAAATCGCCCACAGATTTTTCAGTTTATTTAAATTTAAACTCAGATTTTTATAGAGGTCGCATTCAATTTCATTTCACGGAAATGGTTGCCAAAACAATAGTTGAGAAGTTGATTGGATCTGAAGTGATTGAAAAGTCCGAAATTTTAGACGGAGTTGGAGAGATATCCAATATTTTCTATGGGGGCGCAAAGACGAAATTAAATTCATTAGGTTTAAATCTGGCAATGAGCCTGCCGAAGCCTTGTCTAACAAAAGATTTGCCGAAGGCAATAGCGGAAACGACGTGTATGCTTATACCTTTTAAAGTGCTTGGCGAAATATGTTACGTTGAAATCATCCTTAATTAATTTATTTAGAAGCGGAACGGTTGAGTGGTTTCACCTGCGCACGTCAAGGTAGCCAACACTTTAAGCAGGTCGTTGACTTCGTAATTTAAGAGCAAATTTGTATGGAGTTAAAGTTTTTTGTTTAGCAGCCGAGGCTTTTAGTGTTTCTAAAATATAATTTCTTGGGTCGATTTCAAATTTTTTACAGGATTCAATAATCGTGTATATCATTGCGGCTAAATCAGCGCCGTCGATTGAACGTGAGCCGTAAAAATTCTTGCGGCCCATCACAACTTGCCGGATCGATCGCCCAGCCTCATTATTCGTTAGTGGTATTACGGGATCATCTAAAAATTTAATTATCTGAGGCCACTGATTTAGGCTGTATTCAATCGCTTTTCTAAATCCAAGTTCAGCCCTTGACTTGGGTAACTGATCTAACAACCCCGTGTGCATTTTTTCGATTAACGGCTTTGACTTTGTTTGTCGAATGATTTTTAAATCTTCAAAGTCTTTTGCCTGCTTCTCGTATAAACTTAATTCTTTGTAAAATTCTAAATACTCTTTAATTTCCGGATTCACTTCTTCGACATCTTTAAAATATCGCCTTGCGTGCGCATGGCAGTGAGCTAACTTTATTTTTAAAAATAAAACTTCTTTATCTTTTTTTTCTTTTAACTGCCTGTATCCACTGTAACCATCCATCATCAGCCAGCCTTCGTAATTCGCTAAAGTCTCTTTGATCACTCTTCCAGATCTAATCGGTTCAAACCGATAATAACTTCCAAGCTGATTCGAGATGATCCACATATAGCCGTCACTGTCCTTTTTATTATTGATCGGCCATGTCGTTTCATCAGCATGAACAAGCGAGCGACTTAAAATTTCATTTTCTATTTCTTCGATAATACTTTCAAAGTGTAAATCTGTAAGGCGAGCCACATTATATAAAACTTGGGTGCTCATATTTCGTAAACCAAGACTTGCCACTTCACGAGCTTGGCGCTCGTACGGTAAGTGATACAAAAACTTATTCACAATCACAGCCGTTGCAAAATCAATCGAGTAACCACACCCAGGCGCTATTCTTAATTCAGGGTATTCGGCCGTAATCAAAACAACATCTTTTTCAGTCTTATTA
>JACMNA010000089.1 GCA_014378765.1 Bdellovibrio sp.
CCTGAATTTAGAATTTTTTGGCAACGGCTATTTAGGTTCGACCGAAACGTCCGTCGATACAAAACTTTTTGGAAACACTACGAAAAGCAAAGGAACACCTGAGATGGTATTTGGTTTAGGTGCTTCGGCTATCGGCCGCGCTTTTGTTAAAAACTTTTTTGTTGTTTCAGAAATCGATCTTAAATTATTATATTCAAATAATATGAATCCCCAAACCGTTCCGGCGTTGGGGATTAGGCTCGGTTTAGGTTACCGTTTTTAAGCAATAATATTACTACTGAACTTTTTGAACGAAGGCCGAAGTTAAGCTAGTCTTCTGCAAGAAATCTTTTTTGTAATCTTGTGCTTCTTTAAACGTTCCAAATAAGCCTACATTGACGCGGTACCAAGTTTGTCCGTTGATTTGTGCGGGCACGGCCGAAGTTTTAAAGCCTTTGCCCTGAAGCTCTTTAGTTAACTTCTGCGCTTCATTTGCAGTCGGAAAAGCTCCGGCCTGCACGGTAAAATGAAGGCTTGAGTCAGTTTTCGGTGGAATGCTAGCGACAGTTCTTTCAGGATCATTCGCTTTAGCTGCCGAAGCCCCTACTTTTACTGCAGGTTTAGCGACGGCGGCAGCGCCATTAGTTGCAGCTGCCGCGCCATGCCCAGCAGGCGCCGCAATGGCATGAATTGGTTTCTCATCCGTCGTTGTTGCAATTATTTTTTCATCGGTGTTTGTAATTTCATTATCATCGGCGGCGAACTCTTCCGCGATTTTAGCCACCTCAGAATCTGTTAAAGCTGTTTCTTTACCCGGGGTCGTTGCGGTCGCTTTGTCAGCGTGGGCATCGGTGGCCGTTGCAAATTCATGCGAATCTGCGGCCGGATGAGCTTGGGGCTCTAACTGGGCTAACTTGTATTGACTGTCGGAATAAATTTTTCCGACGTAGATACCAACGGAAAAGGATAATGCACAAACTGTAAAAACTAGCGCTAACTTAATCATCGTATCCGTTTTTTGACTCATCATGGCCTCACAAAATAATGTTTTACCGACTTCTTCTAGTGTAACCTATGGACGAAAAAAGGGTCAATTCGGAGTAAAAAAATATGAAAAAGTCTAGGTATGAGGCCGCCGTCAAGGCCGTAAAGTTGGGGCGAGCCTGTTTATTGGGATATTTTGGAAAAATAAACCAGATTGAAGTGAAAGAAAAAGCGGGTTTGGTCAGCGAGGCCGATCGTGAGTGCGAGAATTTAATGAAAGCCTATCTAGAGCTTCATCACCCGGACATTGATTTTTTAGGCGAAGAAACAAGTCATCTTAATCACGTTGAATCTTTTAAATCCGCGTCGGGTGCCCGCTGGATTCTTGATCCCTTAGACGGTACTACAAATTATATTCACCAGTTTCCCATATTTTGTATTTCACTAGCCCTTGAAGTGAATGGTCAAATTGAACTTGGAATTATCGATATGCCAGTTTTGAATCAAACATGGACGGCTATTCGCGGTGAAGGGGCTTTTTGTAATGGTGAAAAAGTTTCGGTTTCTAAAACCGAAAAATTTTCTGATGCATTATTATCAACGGGCTTTTTTGCCGAAGACCCAGAGCATCTAGACGAACAATTAGTTATATTTTCGAAGTTAGTTCGAATCGCGCGTGGCGTGCGGCGACCCGGCGCTGCCGCTTACGATTTAGCTTTAGTCAGTTCAGGGGTGTTCGATTTATTTTGGGAAAAAAATTTAAAGCCGTGGGATACCGCGGCCGGACTGTTACTGATCGAAGAAGCCGGCGGAATTGTCAGAACTTACGAAGGAAATCCGTATACGCCTTTTGAAAAAAGTGTAGTCGCCGGAAACCCAAAATTAGTAGAATGTTTTTTAAAAGAAATTCGCGATTTGCGAAAAAATTCATAAACAAACCGTGAATTTATCTGGTCGAGTCGCTGGTCTGGGCGCCGACAAAATTCCAACAGGACCAGTCATGGTTACAACCTGTTTTTGCCTAGACGAAGTCGCGTCTAGGGCGTGGAAGTTCATTTTTTTGACGTTGGTGACGCATAACCTAACTATCTATAGAAAAGTCTAGTTGGCATTTGTGTTGCTCCGTAATTGATGGAATCAAAGTATTAGAATATTCGAAGTACTGCAGCAATGAATCAAGGAGGATGAATTGGCTGAAGAAAAAGCACCATCGACAGAAACACCAGCCGCCCCATCAACTGGGCCTAAGCCCTACTTATTAATTACCCTGGTTGTTGTCAACATGCTGGTTGTCGCGTTTGTTGGTTTTATGGTTTGGAAATCTCGCCAAGCGCAAGAATCAAAACCAGGTATTGAACAAGTTATCGACGGCGAACATAAAACTCAAAACGAAGAAATTGGTAAGACCGAAGAAGTTGGAAAAGTTATTCCGCTTGAAACTTTCATCGTGAACTTAGCCGGTTCTAAGGGTCGTAAAGTTTTAAAAATTAATATGGAGCTTGAAGTTAAGGGCCAAGAAGTCATTCAAGAAATCGATAACCGCAAAGCTCAAATCCGCGATTTCATTATCATAATTCTTTCAAGCAAAACGTATGACGAAGTCACAACTAAAGAGGGAAAAGACGCCCTTCGTAATGAAATTAAAGACAATGTTAACTCCTTTTTAAGTAAGGGAAAAATCGTCAACGTTTACTTCACTGAGTTTATTTACAATTAATAATTTATAAAAATTATTATATTAAGGGGCGCATAGCATGAATCAAATATTATCCCAAAGTGAAGTCGATGCGCTCTTAGCCGCGGTCACCGATGGTGAAATCAAAACGGCCGATGGCAGCACACCTTCAAACGTAAGTAGTATAAAGGAAGATACACGTAATATTATATCTTACGACTTAACCAGTCAGGACCGTATTATTCGTGGCCGTTTACCGCAGCTTGAAGTTATTTACGAGAAATTTATGCGTTCGTTTCGCGTTTCCTTATCATCAGCTCTACGTAAAATCGCTTCTATAACGTTAACCTCGACCGAATTTTTAAAATTTGGCGAATTTATTAATACTTTACCCATTCCGACGTGCATGAGTGTCTTACGTTTTAACAACCTACGTGGATCGGCTTTATTCGTGATTGAGGCGAAACTGGCTTATGCGTTAGTGGATTCATTTTTTGGCGGTGCAGACCGCCCTTACGCGAAACTAGACGGTAAAGAATTCACGCCGATTGAATTGCAGATTGTTAAGAAGGTAGTTGAATTGGCAATTAATGATTTAGAACAGTCTTGGTCGACGATCGAAAAAATTGGATGTTCATTTCAGCGTACCGAAATCAATCCGCAGTTTGTGGGTATCGTGCCACCGACCGACGTGGTTATTGCTTCAACTTTTGACGTTGAGCTTGAACAAGCTTCGGGAACAATTTCAATCGTAATTCCTTATTCAACGATTGAACCCATTAAGCATAAATTATCAACGGGTTTTCAAGTTGAGTCGGATCAAACCGATAAAAAACTTTGGACCTCAATCATCAAAGAGCAGCTGTTAGATACCGACGTCGATATTAAAGTTAACTTAGGTGAGACCGAAATTAAATTAAAAGATTTAATGACGCTTAAGGTGGGCGATATCATTCCGCTAACGCAGGACTCTTCGGGTGAACTCGACGTGCAAATCGAGAACGTCAAAAAATTTAAGGGCTATTACGGTGTTCACCACGGAACCGTAGCGATGCAAATTACAAAACAAATTGAAAAATAAGCAACTAGTTAAGTTACAGGGGGAATAATGGGAAATGATGCAGCAGATAATTTTGGCGAGCCAGCTGATGAAAAAGTAAAGTCCATCAACGAGCACGAAACAAAATCAACCGGAGTAAAAGATAGAAATCTAGATTTAATTTTAGATATTCCATTGAAACTTACGGTTGAATTGGGTCGGACGAAAATGCCCGTCAGCGAACTTCTTAACTTAACTCAAGGGTCGGTCATTGAATTGTCAAAACTAGCCGGTGAGCCAATGGAAGTATTAGTGAATGACAAATTAATCGCCCGCGGTGAAGCCGTAGTGGTAAATGAAAAATTTGGTGTTCGCTTAACTGATATTATCTCGCCATCTGAACGAATTGAGCATTTAAAATGATGAAGTCAGCCGTATTGATATTACTAATAGCAAATTTTTCACTTCCAGCAATTGCGGCAACCGAAATGGCGTCCCCTGCGTCAATCGTTACCACTGAGGCAGTTGTTGAAGAACCAGCCATTACGGTTACAGCGGCGGCGATTGCGCCGATTGAAGCTAAATTGCCTGAAGATCAGATTCCGCTAACAATTACGGCCGCAAAAAAGCCGGTTGAAGCGGGTGGTAATTCAACTCGTCTGTTATTTACTGGATTTGTTTTACTTACGCTATTGGGCACGGCTTACTACTTCGTTAGAAAGTATAAAGTTTCTAATAAGATCAATAAGTCTAATATGCAGATTAAAGTATTATCGCAGCACTATTTAGGTCCAAAAAAGAGCTTAGCTATTATTCGCGTTTCGGGCGAATCAATTTTGATTGGCGTTACTGACACAAATATTTCAATGATCAAATCATTATCACTTATTGACGATGAAGTGCCACAAGACGCACCACAAAGCTTTAATGATTCATTAGAGCAACAAAACCGGGCGAACAACGCCACGAAGATTAATAACACGCGTGGAATGGTTGATGAATTAGATGAAGAGTTCTCATTTGCTGGAATTAAAGATTCAGTTTCAAAAAAAATTAAATCAATGAGGAATTTTTCATGAAGTTGTTGAAGTTAATTTTACCGTTAGCCGTTTTATTTGTGGGTTCTTGGGCATTCGCGCAGGTGACCTTACCAACTTTCAATATGGGTTTTAAAACTTCGCAAAGCCCTAATGAGGTTGTTAACGCAATAAAAATGGTTTTGGTTTTAACGGTATTAACTTTAGCCCCAGCTATTCTAATTATGATGACAGGTTTTACTCGCATTTTGATTGTACTTTCATTTTTACGCCAAGCTTTGGGCGTACAACAAATGCCACCAAATCAATTGTTAGTGGGATTATCACTGTTCTTAACTTTTTTCGTAATGGGACCGGCTTTTACCGAAATCAATCAAAAAGCAGTCGTGCCTTTTATGGCCGGCACAATTTCCCAAGATGTAGCATTAGAAAATACTTTAGGTCCTTTGCGTCGCTTTATGTTTAACCAAACGCGCGATCAAGATTTGGCTCTTTTCATTAAGTTGGCTCAGGTTGAAAAACCAAAAACCCGTGCTGATGTTCCAACGCTGGTACTAGTTCCATCATTTATTATTTCTGAATTAAAAACTGCGTTTATGATTGGTTTTATCGTTTTCTTGCCATTCTTAATTATAGATATTTTGGCGGCCAGCGTACTTATGGCAATGGGTATGATGATGGTTCCGCCGGTCGTTATTTCGTTGCCGTTTAAAATTATGCTTTTTGTTCTAGTAGATGGTTGGAGTTTATTAATTGGTTCAATGGTTAAGAGCTTCGGCTAAGTAAAGAGGATTAAATGACTGACGATATCGTTATACAATTAGGACAAGACGCTTTGAAAACCTTAGCCATGGTTTCAGCGCCCTTATTATTAAGCACGTTGGTCATTGGTTTAATCATAAGTATTTTTCAAGCTCTTACGCAAATTAATGAGAACACTTTAACGTTTGTTCCGAAAATGGCGGTCATTGCCATCGTACTGATTTTAGCCGGGCCCTGGATGCTTGATACCATGACCGTTTACACTTCAAATCTTTTTGACAGTATCGCCACGATTGTAAGAGGAAATTAATGTTTAACGTTTCTCAGTTGAATGAAATTCAAATCTTAATGTTTGGGCTTATTCTACTAAGAATGTCGGCGTTTGTTATTTCGGCAGCGATTTTTAGCTCGCCGACAATTCCCGTTTCGCTTAAAGTTTTATTTTCGGTCGTATTGACCTTAGTGGTTTTTAAAACGGTGGCGACGAATGAAGCGTTAGTTCGATTGCATGAGTTAGAAAATAGTCTATTAATTTTAGCCGCGCGCGAATTAGCAATTGGTATTGCCCTGGGATTTATTACCCGCATGTTTTTTTTCGCGCTATCTATGGCCGGCGAATTAGTTTCGGTTTCTTTGGGCTTAGGCCAAGCGCAAATATTTAATCCGATGGTGGGTTCAATGGGAAATGCCATGGAGCAGTTTTACGTAATTATCGGCACGCTTATTTATCTTTCATTAAACGGCCACCACATGATGATTCACGGAATCGTGCAAAGCTTTTCAATTAGCGAAGTGGCTTCCATTCATTTTAATTACGAATCATTCGTGGAAATGACGATGAAAGCTCAAGGCTTTTTCGTGATGGGTATTCGGATTGCCGCCCCAGTTTTAATTTCAATGATCATGGTACAAGTTGGAGTCGCCTTATTAAGTCGTGCGGTTCCGCAAATTAACGTGATGTCGACGTCAGCTTCCATCACGACGCTAATTGGTTTTACAATTATTTTTATTAGTTTGCCGCTACTGGTTATGCAGATGACGGGGTTGATGGATTTAACCCAGCTAGAGTTTTTTAAGTTTATAAAAGCCATTTAAAAGGAATTAAATGTCAGAAGATCAGGGCGAGAAAACCGAAGAAGCAACCGACGCACGCCGCGAAGAATTTCGCAAGCGCGGCCAAGTTGCCATGACACGTGAATTAAGCACGGCGATCTTCTTTTTAGTAGCGGCCGGCCTGATTTACGTTTCAGGACGTTATTTCTTACAAAATATTTATGATGTTTTCACGCGCGCCATGGGTGGCGAGCTGATTGCAAAAATTCGTGAAGGACAAATTTCAGAAATCCTCAGTTTTATTGGATACAAAGTTGTTATTTTAACGTCGCCCATATTTTTTATTTCTTTAATCATCGGCATCGGTTCGCAACTGATGCAAACGGGGCTTTTGCAGATCGAAGACGCGATTTCGCCCAACTTTAATAAATTAAATCCAATGAATGCCTTAGGCCGAATTTTCTCGATGAAGGGTGTCTTTGAATTATTCAAATCTATTTTAAAAATGACGGCCGTCGGTACCATTATGTACCTTCTTTTAAAATCTGAAATAAAACAAATTCCTTACCTATCAGGGTTAAGTATCGAGCAAATGCTAACTTACCTGGGCGGCGTGCTATTTAAATTATTAACGGGCACGGGTATGTTCATGTTGGTATTAGCCATTGGTGATTACTTTTTTCAACGTTGGCAGCTTGAAAAAGAAATGATGATGACCAAGCAAGAAATCAAAGAAGAACACAAGTCACGAGATGGTGACCCGATGGTTAAGGCCCGCATTCGTAAAGTGCAACGTGAATTAGCGACCCGCAAAATGATGACTGAAATTCCTAAAGGTGACGTGGTTATTACAAATCCTACGCATATTGCGGTCGTTATTAAGTACTCGGCCAATCTACCGGCCCCGCAGCTAATTGCGAAGGGCGCCGATTACATGGCTGAACGAATCAAGCAAATCGCCCGCGACAATAATATTCCGATCATTGAAAACAAACCACTAGCGCGCACGATTTTTAAAACCATGAAAATTGGCCAAGTGATTCCACGTGATCTGTTCGTCGCGGTGGCTGAAGTGCTTTCGTATGTTTACCGTTTACGTCGTAAGAAAAGAAAACCGACGAACACCCAAGCTGAGAGAGGTCTATAGTGGACGCAATTTTTCAATTTGTTAAAAAATTCGATAAATTCACGAAAAATACCGATTTATTTATCGCATTCAGTTTACTTGCCGTTATTGCGGTGATGATTATTCCATTGCCAGCGATCTTGTTGGATTTAGCTTTAACGATTTCTCTGTCTTTAAGCTTATTAATTTTATTAACGTCATTATATATTACTCGCACTTTAGATTTTACTTCGTTTCCATCATTACTATTAATGACCACGTTGTTTCGTTTGGCATTAAACGTGGCAACGACTCGTCTTATTTTAACTCATGGTCACGAGGGCCCCGAGGCCGCCGGTTCGGTCATTAAGGCTTTCGGTAATTTCGTCGTTGGTAACAATTACGTCATCGGATTTATCGTCTTCGCCATTTTAGTCGTCATCAACTTCGTGGTCATCACGAAGGGATCTGGGCGCGTTGCCGAAGTTGCGGCCCGTTTCACGTTGGATGCAATGCCCGGTAAACAAATGTCGATCGATGCAGAATTAAACGCCGGCATCATCAACGAACATGAAGCCAAAAAGCGCCGTAAAGAAATCGAGCAAGAAGCCGACTTTTACGGAGCGATGGATGGTGCCAGTAAGTTCGTTCGCGGAGATGCCATTGCGGGTATTATTATTACGGTTATTAATATTGTCGGTGGACTTTTAGTTGGCGTGATGCAAAAAGGTTTAGATCTTTCTACCGCCGCAAAATATTACACAATGCTTACAATCGGTGACGGATTATTAGCACAAATTCCGGCACTTATTATTTCAATCGCGGCTGGTATGATTGTGACTCGAAGTAGTTCAGGCGAAAACATGGGTACCGAAGTAACGAGTCAGTTATTCATGAATCCGCGTGCGATTTATATTACGGCGGGGGCATTAGGAATTTTAGGATTAGTTCCGGGCTTACCAACAATTCCATTCTTACTTATTGCCGCAATCATGGGATCTGTGGCGTGGATGATTACTCGGTACAAAGCAGAAGCCGTCACCATCGAAAAAACCAGATCTGACGCAGAACTTGCCACGCCTAAAAAAGAAAACGTCGAAAGTATGTTACCACTTGATATGGTTGAACTTGAAGTGGGGTACGGACTCATTAACGTGGTTGATTCAAGTAAATCGGGAGATCTGTTAGAGCGCATTGCTTCGATTAGAAAACAATTTGCCCTTGATTTAGGAATCGTTGTACCGAGTGTTCACATTCGCGATAACCTGCAATTAGCGGCGGGCGAGTATCGATTTTTAGTTAAAGGAAATAAAATTGGCGGCGGCACTTTACGTCCCGACATGTTATTAGCAATGGACCCTGGGCAGGTGAGCGGAAAAGTCGACGGCATTCCAACGAAAGAACCTGCATTTGGATTAGACGCTTTATGGATTTCACCAATGAATCGTGAAAAAGCTGAATTAGCTGGTTACACGGTCGTTGATTTGCCAACCGTAATGGCGACCCACATCACCGAAATGATTCGTACTCACGCGCACGAATTATTAGGTCGTCAAGAGGCTTCGCAACTTGTCGATAATTTTAAAAAGACGCATCCAAAAGTGGTCGAAGATTTAATCCCGGACGCATTGTCATTGGGTGGAGTTGTTCGCGTCTTACAAAACTTGCTTAAAGAGCAAGTTTCAATTCGGGATCTATTAACTATCTTTGAAACTTTAGCCGACGAAGCCGCACGAACAAAAGATTTAGATTTGCTAACCGAATCAGTTCGTAAGCAGCTTTCGCGTTCAATCACGGCTAAATACACCGCCGAAGATGGCGCCGTGAACGTAATGACGTTTGATTCAAAACTCGAAGAGGCCGTTTCAAATGCCTTGCTGCAAACCGAGCAAGGGGTTCAGTTAGTAATGGATCCACAATCGGCATCAAAGATGATTTCAAATATCGCGATGCAAATTGAAGGGCACCCCGAAATTGCTGGGCAACCGATACTATTAACCAGTCCCACAGTTCGGCGGCATGTTTTTAAATTAGTTTCTCGTTTTATTCCGCAGTTGATTGTTTTATCGCATAACGAAATTACGTCCGATGCCAGAGTGCAGTCGGTAGCCACAGTTGGATTAGCTTAAATGATTAAGCAAGGGATAGCATATGCAAGTTAAAAAGTTTGAAGCCCGTTCAATGAAAGAAGCTCTCGAAATGATCAAGTCTCAACTTGGCCCGGACGCGATTATTCTATCGGCGAAAGAAATGACTAAGGGTTTTGGTCTGGGTGGCGAAAAAAGTATTGAAGTGACCGCCGCTTACTCAGAAGCTGTGCTTCATAAAAAGAAATTTGTAGAATCTAAGTTCGCGGCTAAAGAAAAGGATAAATTTCAAAAGATTCCCGCCAAGAATCAAAAAGAAGTCATGCAAAAGATGATCGAAGGTCACGTTGCAAAAATGAACGCGCAATTTGTTAAGTTAAATCCGATGCCACAAGCCGCGCAAGCCATTCCTCATAAGAACACCGAACGTCGTTACATCGACATCGACAACGATCATAACGTCAGCGCCTCCGCACCCGTCGTTAGCGAAGTTCCGTCAGTTACGCAAGTAGCGCAAAAAGTATGGAATGACATGGAAGTTAATTCACTAAAGCAAGAGATTGAAACCCTAAAGCAGGTAATGACACAGTTTCGTTCGGTACCACAAAGTTTTGTGCAAGCTCATCCTGGAGCTGATTTAGGCATTCATTACTCAATGAGTGCGACTTACCAGCGACTCGTGCAACGGGGATTGTTGCCCGAAATCGCGGCCGATATTATTGTGCAAGCACAGAAGCAGATTCCGGTCCAACAACAGCACAATAAAAATGTGGTCGATGGTTGGATGGCAAAATATATCTTAGATTCAACGCCGGTAGTAGACGGGGCGTACGAGCAATTTCATTTATTTGTGGGCCCATCCGGCGGCGGTAAAACAAGTTCATTGATAAAACTAGCTAGCGATCTTATTCTCAATCACCGCAAACGCGTAGCCATTATCACCACTGATACTTCAAAAGTCGGCGCATCTGAGCAAATGAAAATTTTTGCGCAGATTTTAAATGTTCCTTATTTATGTTTGCGTTCGCAGCAAGATTGGGCGCATGTCATACCGCATTTGGATCAATTAGATCATATTCTAGTTGATTACGCGGGGCTAAATTTACGTAATCAAGAAGAGCTTAATTATTTAAAGCGCATGTCTCCCCCGGCTTATAAATCTTTAAGAACGCATTTGGTTCTTTCGACATTGTCGAAAGACGGAGACCTTATAGAATGCGCTAAGCGCTACCAAAATTTTCGTTTTAACGATGTGATATTTTCAGGCCTTGACGAAGCCTCAATGCACGGAAATATTTATAATTTTATTAGAAAAATTCCGACGCGTTTGTTCGCCTTCGGAATTGGTACGAAAGTTCCGGAAGATTTCGAAAAAGCAACGCCAGAGCGCGTAGCCGACTTAATTTTGCAAATCACGCAAAACAATTCTGCGCCATCCGTTACTCAATCGCAGAACCAATTGCAAATACCGGCGTCGGCGCCAATTGCGGCCGCGCACCAATCTCATTCATATTCTCAATCAGACACCCACTATTCTAACCCACAGGAAGCTCCACTATGAAAATTGTTAGTATCACCTCCGGCAAGGGCGGCGTCGGCAAGACGTCTCTAGTTAGTAATATGGCCATTGGCCTTTCGCAACTTGGCAAAAAAGTTCTTATCTTTGACGGTGATTTAGGTATGGCCAATGTCGACATATTTTTTGGCGTGCACCCGCAAAAAAATCTACAAGACTTGGTCGATGGCGATTCAATTAAAAATTGTCTGACTTCTGCCGCCCACAACGTTGATTTATTAGCCGGTGGTAATGGCATTTATAATTTATGTCATTTGAACGCGTTTCAGCGTCGTGAAATTATGTCACGTTTAGGCGACATGAATTTTTCTTACGATTTTTTATTAATTGATACGTCGCCGGGTCTTCACGATCACGTTCTTCATTTGAATTCAGTTGCAGACGACTGCTGCGTGATTTTAACTCCAGATCCTTCAAGCTTTACGGACTCATACGCTTTAATTAAAGTGTTATTCCAAAAATATAAAACGCAAAAATTTTCAATTATCTGTAATCAAGTGCGCGATGAAAAACAGGGCGAACAACTTTTCTTAAGGTTTGCCGAAGTAGTGCAACAGTTTTTACCGGTTAGACTCTCGTACAAAAAGAGTATCCCGTATGACCCACAACTGAAGTTGTCAAATCAGTTGCAGCGTCTCATCCTAAGACAAGACCCGAAATCAATTTCGGCGATGGCAATCAAATCAATATGTATGGATCTTGTGTCTCAAGTCCAATTGGCACCCACTACGGGCAATGGCGTAAATGGTCTAGACAGTTTATTTAGACCAGTCTCTGGTCATGCTTAAGCAGTTTAAGCTATGTTGAATGGTCTGAATCAGATAAAGTGAAGGATAGAGGGGTCATCGATGTCAAAAGCTAATCTTCTTAAAAAATATAAAGAAGAGCCCAAAAAGAATATTAAGCGTAATCAAAAAGAAGAGCTTATTAAAGAATATGCGCCTCTGATTAAATTCGTTGCTCAAAAAATTGCGATCCGTTTGCCACCTAATATCGAACTTGATGACTTAATTTCGGCCGGATCTATCGGCCTGATGGATGCGATCGATAAGTGGGATCCAACGCGTGATAATAAATTTAAAACCTACGCAGAGTTTCGTATTCGTGGAGCGATCCTTGATGAATTGCGTTCGCAAGACTGGGTGCCCCGATCAGTGCGCGATAAAGCAAAAGCCTTAGATCGCACAATTGCCGCTTTAGAAAACGAATTAGGTCGTTACCCAACCGAAGAAGAAGTTTCAAGCCGGTTGAATATGCCGATGCAAGAATTTCATGATTTAGTTAATCAAGTACGCCCGGTCAGTTTGCTTTCGATTGATGATCAACCGACATTTAGTGATTCAGATAAAAAATCAATCGCTAATTTACTTGAAGGCGCGAAATCAAACAGTCCGTTTAATCAGCTGAACGTTAAAGTGGTTAAAGATGTCGTAGCTAAAGCGATTGAAGAATTACCAGAACGACAGCGCCTTGTACTTTCTTTGTATTATTTTGAAGATCTTAATTTAAAAGAAATTGGCCAAGTATTACGAGTCACTGAATCACGCGTGTCGCAGTTACATGCTCAAGCCGTAACTCGCTTACGGGCAAAGCTTGCTGCAACTATTGCGGCTGGCGAACTAGAAGCCATTTAATACTTACAATTACTAAAATTATTTACAAATTGATTCGGGAAGCCTTACGGGAGAACTTAAACGTTCTCTCGCGGCAACAATCGTCTTATTCTTAAATCTTAATTCGACTCGTACCATTTGATCAATCGTGTCGGCATCAACTTCGACTCGTAAGATGGCCTTTGTATCAAAAAATACTAACGATTGCGAAACAATTTTATCATTCGCATTATAAAATAAAGCTAATACCTTTTGATTAACAAGTTTTTCAGTTCGCTTACGATAATCCGCATCTCGTTCGGGTTCACAAACAAATCCGATATTTATAAAATAAGTTTCCCCCTGGCGGGTTGGCACAGTGTGCAAACCTAATTCATCCGTATAATCGACAATTACTTTGGTGGCGGTTTGGCAACTTATCATTATGATCAAGACAGCAAACATTAAAAATTTACGTAGGGTTTCCAATCATGGCCTCTCTTATCTTTTTCATTAATCGCACTTCAGTTTGTCTGACGGCTTCGCGTGAGATCCCATACTTATCGCCAATTTCTTGAAGCGTTAAGGGCTCATCACTTAAAATGCGCTCTTCAAGTAAAATAGTTTCTTTTTCGTTCAAATTTGTTCTTAAAGAATCTACGGCTTTCATTAATAAGCCAAGTTGTTCATCAAGGGCTAATTGTTCATCTAAAGGTAAGCTGCCATCTTCTTTTCGAAGCAAGGCCGATAATGGAGTGGCGTGCTCATCGCCGCCGTGGGCGGGTTTATCTAAACTAACATCGCGCGAGCTCAAGCGTTTTGCCATTTCGCTAATTTCTTCTGGCGAAATTCCAAGCTTATGCGAAAGTTGCGCAACGTTTTCAGCTGACGACATTTTTTCAAGTTCTTGTTTCTGCCGCTGCAGTTGATAAAATAGTTTTCTTTGATTCGCGGTTGTTCCTATACGAACCATCGAAAATTGCCGCATAAGATATTCTTGAATATACCCACGAATCCACCAAACGGCGTAAGTAATCAGGCGATTACCTTTGTACGGATTGAATTCTTTGACCGCGTGCATAAGTCCCACGTTGCCCTCTTGAATTACGTCGATCAGTTTATTTGAAAACCTTGCATATTCGGCGGCCACTTTAACAACAAAACGTAAGTTAGACTTTACAAGGGTTTGGGCTAGCTGCGGATCTTTTGTTTCATAATATTTCTTGGCTAATTCAAGTTCTTGTTCACGAGTTAATAATGGATATTTTCTAACTTCACTTAAATAAAGTGAAAGTGGGTCGGTCGTAGTAAGACCACGTTCTTCCGATTTTTTTGGCGCAAGTTCAACAACCTCGCGCGACATAAATTCCGAAGTTTCTTCGGTATCTTCCGATAGCTCTGCCGCATCTAACTCGATTTGCTCATCATCTGTAACAATTTCGGCTTGCACAACGCGCGGCTGTTCTCCGGTCTTCGCTTCGACTGAAACTCTACCAGAAGCTTTAGACCTACGCTGGTGTGACACCGGGCTGGGCTTTTTAGTTTTTAAGGTCGCCTTTTTTTTTAGAGCCATCTTTAAGTTAGAATTTTTTTAAGATTCTTCTCTAGGGCATCTTGAATTTTTCCTTTAAATAACGAAAGTGCAAACGGAAGTTCTACTTCGATTGCGATCTGACTCGATTTAGCATCTTTCTCTTTCACTTGCAGTTCGGCCTTAAATTGGCTTCCTTTAACGTGAAAAATCTTATCGGCCTCGTCAAAAGTAGAGGTGATATTGGCGTCGAATTTTTTAAAGTCATTATCTCCATTCAGCAGAGTCTTTATTTTGTTAAAAGCAGTTGCTGAATCTATTGGCGCTGGTAATTCAAATTTAAATTTTGGCATGCAAGAATGATAGAACTTTGACCGCTTTTCGTCTACCAAAACTATGCATCAAACTTATAGACCTCATTAAAAGTTCAGTTTTGACTGGGGTTTCATTTTCATGAGAGCATCAACTCTATGAAATTTGTAAGAGACCTAAAAAGAACCGAGTACTGTGGAAATTTAAATAGTAAGCACGTGGGCCAAAAAGTCGTTTTGATGGGTTGGGTCAACTCAAGGCGCGATCACGGTAGCCTTGTATTTATTGACATGCGTGACCGTGAAGGTTTGGTGCAAGTAGTTCTTGACCCCAATAAAAGTGAAACAACCTCGGCCAAAGATTTCCGCGGCGAATACGTTGTCGCAATCGAAGGCATTGTACGCGCCCGCCCCGAAGGCATGCGCAATACAAAACTAAAAACCGGTGAAGTTGAAGTTGAAGCCGTTCGCTGCGAAATTTTAAATTCGGCCACAACGGTGCCTTTTCAGATCGATGACGAAAATGTAAACGAAACGTTAAGACTTAAATACCGCTACTTAGATTTAAGGTCGCCGCGCTTACAAAATAATTTAATTATGCGTCACCAAGTGGCCAGGCTGGTGCGTGAGTTTTTATCTGACAATGGATTTATCGAAGTCGAAACGCCGATTTTATTTAAATCAACGCCCGAAGGCGCCCGCGATTATTTAGTTCCATCACGAGTGAATCCCGGCAACTTCTATGCACTGCCACAATCTCCACAAATTTTAAAACAACTTCTAATGGTGTCTGGTTACGACCGCTATTTCCAAATCGCGCGATGTTTCCGTGACGAAGACTTACGCGCCGATCGCCAACCCGAATTTTCACAGATCGACATGGAAATGTCTTTCATCGACGTTGAAGATATTTTAGAAATAAACGAGCGCATGCTTCGCCATATTTGGAAGACGATTAAGGGTATGGAAGTTCCAAAAATTCAGCGCATGAGTTACTTCGAAGCAATGGATCGTTACGGCAGTGATAAGCCCGACACGCGCTTTGCTTTAGAGATTCAAGATCTATCGAAAATTTTAACGAATTCAGGTTTTAAAGTATTCGACGACGCGCTTTCTCGCGGTGGAATCGTACGTGGCCTCAATATTCCTGGTGGCGGAACTTTCTCGCGCGGGCAATTCGACAAACTGACAGAGCTAGCAAAGAAAAACGGCGCCAAGGGTTTAATTTGGATGAAGCAAGAGGCCGACGGCACCATCAATTCGCCAATTGCAAAATTCTTCACCCCCGAAAAGCTAAAAGAAATTTTTTCTAGCTTAGGTTGTACCGCAAAAGATTGCGCACTGATCGTGGCCGACGACTATGATCCAACTTGCGCGGCGCTGTCGTCGTTACGTCTGCATTTAGGCCGCGAGCTAAAATTAATTGATTTTACAAAGTATAATTTCTTGTGGGTTGTTGATTTTCCGCTGCTAGAGTACTCGCCAATTGATAAGCGCTGGGTATCAAGACATCATCCGTTCACGTCACCAACCGATGAGTTTTTTGATGATATGATTGCAAATAATGAAAAGGCCTATCCAAAGATGTTAGCGAAAGCTTACGACTTAGTTTGTAATGGATACGAAATGGGCGGTGGATCGATTCGTATTTACCGAAATGAAATTCAACAAGCTATTTTTAGATTGTTAGGAATGTCAGAAGAAGAAACAAAAATGAAATTCGGCTTCTTCTTAGACGCCCTTAAATATGGAACTCCGCCACACGGTGGTATTGCTTGGGGAATGGATCGCTTAGTGATGTTGCTAACACAAACCGAAGCAATTCGTGACGTGATCGCATTTCCAAAAACCGCAAAAGCAAGTTGCTTAATGAGTGACGCCCCAAGTGGCGTCAATCGCGATCAATTAGTTGAGGTGGGAGTACGTTTAAGTGCGCAAGCCGAAAAAGCAATCGAAGACTCAAAAGGCACAAAGGCCGAATAGTTAACTAAGGGCTCTCATCAATTTGATTGAGAGTCAGGCCATTATTTTCTAATGAGGCTATTTCGTAAATTCCTTGTAGCCGACGGACACCATCTTTTTTTTCAACGACAATAATGTTTTGCACCGTCATACCGATTAATTTTCGAATGGATTGTAAACTCCATTGGGGCGCTCCCATTTGAATAAGCATTTCTAATCGAATCAACGCCTCTTCGGCCGTACGGGCGTGTAGCGAACCAAAACTTCCATCGTGGCCAGTTGCCATGGCCATCATTAATGACTTAGCTTCGGCCCCCCGAATTTCGCCAATGACTAAGCGATCAGGTCGCAATCGCAACGCGCGTTTCAATAAGTCATCCATGGTAATGTCGGGCACCGAACTGCTAGGATCTTGTCTAGTTAATAGCGATACACTTGCCGAGATGGGTAGATGCAGCTCTTGCGTATCTTCGATTATGACTGCACGCTCAGCGTCAGCAAAAAGTTGCAGCATTGATTGTAAAAAGCTGGTTTTACCAGAACCCGTGCCGCCGACGACTAGAAAATTTTTTTTCGAATAAAATATTTCTTGAATTTGTTTCAGTTGTTTTTCATTACACCATTTTTTTTCGAAAAGACTAGCAAGCGTCCAACTTTGGACGGGCTGAATACGAATCGATAGCAAGCTATCACCACGTGATATTTCACCAAAGATAATTGTAACCCGCATGCGGCCCAGTTGTGTTTCAATAAAAGGTTTTTCACGGTTTAAATAGCTACCGCAACTTTGCGATAATCGGTCTAAAGCCGCCGCGTACGACTGTTTAGAAAAAAAACGGTCATGGCACTTAAAAAGCTTACCTTTTTTTTCATAAAAAATTTCTGCGTGGTGATTAACCAAAATTTCGGTGACTTCGGCGTCATCTAGTAACGGATCAATCGGCCCCAGCCCAGAAATTTCACTGCGAATTCGCGCCTGCACCACTGACTCATCGTTTTTGATTTCGGCTTCGACCAGAGTATTAAGCGCCTCACCTAAATTAGTTGGCGACTCTGAAGCATCCCATTGCACGGCGATGCGGGCTTTTTGTTTATTATATATTAACTCAATTTTCTCAGCAATTTGCGGCGTCATAATAGGTCGGACTCTTGGCGCATTAATTCTGGGGTTACAAAAATAACAAGTTCAGTCTTACTTTCACGGTAATCTTTGCTAGAAAATAATAAGCCCAAGATCGGTATTTGCCTTAAGAACGGAAGCCCCTCACTGCTTTCGCCGGTTTCGTTTTTAAGTAAACCTGACAAGGCGATCGTCTGACTTTTGATTAAGTCAAATTGGCTGATGACCCGGTGGGTGTGTATGCCCGGAATGCCATCGACTGATAAACTTTTATCTAAACTTGAAACTTCGGACTCAATTTGAATACTCATTTGCCCGATTGAATCGATGACGGGCTTAATTTTCATTCCGATACCGTACTTTTTCCACACCACATCGTTAACTTTGAAATTAAGAATACGAATCGGAAATTCTCCGCCAGCAAAAAACTCGGCTTCTTTGCCACTTCGACAAATTAAAGTAGGCGAGGCTAGCACCTTAATGTTTCCTTCGTTTTCGTTAGCGACGGCGCTAACGTCGATGGGTAAAACTTTAGTGGCTTCGCCTGGCAAAATCTGGGCGGCGTAAGTACCGGGCCACTTAATACCAATTGTTCGACCAAATTCTTTTTTAATTTCGGTGATCTGCACCGCCACGCGAATGTTATCGGCAATTTCAATCTTCTGTTTATTTTCTACAGCTAATATCCCAACCGACTGCAAAGCGTTTCGGTAGTCACTGGCGTAATCTTTTGAACTAAATTGAATTCGCCAAGGCATACTGTACATAACTTTTAAAGGCGTTAGGCCTTTTGAGCGTAAATATTTTTCGATGTAATTACTGACCTGTTGTTTTAATTTTTCATCAAGCTCGACCCCCCAAAAAAGAGTCGAGTTAGTGTCTTGCATCAGGCGAATTATTTTTTCAAAATCGGCAAAGCGGTAAAGCCGCCCTTTTAAGCAAACGACGTCATCGCAAAAGTCGACCTTAAGGCCCACAAACTTTTTAGTAAGGATGTTCCATTCGGTAAAAGTCGATAGCGACCCAATTGGCGTGCTAATCACCGTGTACGAAATATTATCAAGTCGCATTTGCGTACGGCCGACGGCCAGAGTTTTTAAATAAACTGAGGCCCCGCGTGACTCGGCCGCAATGACTTTTGGATTCTCAATCCATACTTTCGAAAATTTTTTCTTTAATTGGTAATCTTGCCCAAGTTCGATCGTGATAACCTCTTTAGCGAAGGCCCAATTAGCTACAAAAAAAGCGATTAGTAAGATAAGTATATTTTTCATAACCACCAATAGATCAAAAATGCCCACAGGGTAAGGCTGAACTATCAGGCCATTGAAATTCGGAATTAATCAAAGATCCGGATTAGCGGAAAAGCAATTCGACCAGCACGCCCGTGTCGGTATTGGTAACCTTCAGTTCGCCGTTTTGCGCCTTCATCAAAGTTTGGCAAATAGTAAGGCCTAGCCCCATGCCAATCGAGTGATTCATGATATTTTCATCTAACTGAAAAGGTTTCATTATTTTTTCAATTGTTTGGGCAGAAATTTGGGGCCCTTGATTTTCGATGGCAATCACAAAGCGGTAAGGTGACTGAGTTTGAATACGCACAAATATTTCACTACCAGCTACGCCAAATTTAGTGGCGTTGTGCAAGGCCCGCATGAAAGCTATTTTGCTAAGTTGCGGATCTAATTCAATACTATCTAGATCACTTTTCATGCGCAATGTTTGCGTTTTTGAATTCAACAGTTGCGTAATATCATTCGGAATATCACGCAAAAGTGATTCAGGATTTATTAAATCTTTGCGCGTGGGAATTAAACCAACCTCACCTTTGACGATCAATAAGACGTCATCAATGATACCTTTTAATTTTTCGGATGAACGCACGATTCGGTCGGTAAAAAGTTTTTGTTCTTCCGACAATGGCGTTTCTTTCATAAGGCCGGCAAAGCTCATAATTGTGGTTAACGGTGTTTTTAACTCGTGATTAATTAAAATCATAAATTGATTTTTTGCTTTATCAAGTGAACGTAAATCTTCAAGAGCTTGTTCAAGTGCGCGATTTTTTTCTTTCAGTTCGCTTTTTAAACTAAATTTTTCATAGCCCTGGTCAACCGTGTGCAAAAGATCGATCGGGTCCCATGGTTTAGTAAGGTAACGATAAATCTGACCCTGGTTAACGGCGCCAATGACCGAATCAATATCGGTATACCCAGTTAGTAAAATTCGAACTGTGTCTGGATGTGAGACAATCGACTTTTCTAAAAATTCAACTCCTGTAATTAATGGCATTCGTTGATCAGAAATGATAACGGCCAGACCAGGATAATTGTCTAGGATGTTGAAGGCCTGCTCGGGCGTAGAGGCCTTTAAAACACTGTATTTACGTCTAAAGATACGCTCAAGCGCATCTAAGTTATCGGTTTCGTCATCTAAACAAAGCAGGTAGGGTTTTTCCATCTTTACTAACTGTAACGTTCGATTTTGCCCTTGGTCTAGATTTAAGTACAATTTCTGACCTTAGGCCATTTTTAGGTATAGAAACCAAGCTGAAGTGTCGAAGAGTGATACGATATTAAAATATTAGGAGACAGCTATGTCCGTAAAAAATCTAATGAATTTCGTATTTGCGTTGACTGCATTTGTTACTCTATTTTTCAGTGGTCAAGTCGCCAAAGCACAACTTGGTTTACAAGGAACTGGATATTGGGGCGGTCAGCAAGCTTGTCCTTATAACCCACGGTTCGGAACACAAGCTGTGAATGTGCGCGAACAAATCAGCGAGCAAGAAAAAGCCCAAGCCGATAAAATTAAAGCGTTAGAAAAGAAATTAGCTAAATCAGAAGAAGACGTCGAAAAAGCTGACAAGAAATTAGAAAAAAATAAAGAAATTCTTGAAAGAAGCTTATCACGCGAAGTTGTTAATTTCATTACTTCCGTACATATCGAAAATCGAAAAAAATGCACTGATTACATTCCTGATAATTCTCAATGCACTAAATCTCGTGGCGGTCGCACGGCCGGGGTCGTTGCCGCTAAAGGCGTGACCGTAGAAAAAGTGCAAACGGGCACTGGTAATTCTGGTGAACCGACGTCTGCAGAATTATTGCAAGCGAATCGTGCCGGTCAGTCAAACGAGCGTCGCTCGAGCGTAGACTCAAGAAAAAGTTGCGAAAATTTAGAACCGGTACCAGAAGCACTTCGTAATCTTTGGACAAGCGAAGACGAAGACGGGTACCCAAATGGTTTTTGCATTGGTAACACGGATTCAAACGCGGGTTCAGTCAGCCCTTCAATTTGTGATAATTCTTCGTTACGTCCGCGCAGCAGTTCAAATAAATATAAATCAGAATCTTCAGGCTCGTCTTCATCGTGCAAACGCGCGCTAGAAGGGTATCAAGATCAACGAGTCGAAAAAGGTATCGCCGCCGCTCGAGTTGAAAATTACAAAGAAGAAATAGAAAAAGCCCAAGACAGATTAGAAGGCTACACCGAAAAACGACTGGCCCGTAAAACTGAAGCTGAATGCGAAACGTGCGCGGGCGCTCGCGGCTACGTTTACGAAGCTCCCAAGCGAAATCCATGGGAAACAGTTGGAAACATAATTGCCGGAGTTGGTTTTGGTGCCTACGGATATTATAAAGATCGTCAAACGCAAGACATCCAGGCTCAAATGGGTGTAGTCCCGCAAGTTGGCGGAGTGCCCAGCGCTTTAATGTATGCTTACCCATTTTTTAACGCGGCTATAAATGGCGGCGTTGCCGGTGGAGTTGGCCAAGGTGCGTACGGTTGTTCGGCCGGTCCGAATGGTGCGGGTTTTCCTTACGGCCCAAATCCAAATCCATATTCAATTGGAAATAATCCTTACGGACCCTTCGCGCCAGGTGGCGCAAATGGTGGTGGTGCCTTCGGATACCCTCGCGATATGTACGGAAACGTAATCGGTGGCGGTGCTTACACTCCAGGAATAAATCCTTATGGTGGAATGAATGGCCCCGGTAATATAGGCGGCCAATGTTTAACGTGGCCATGTCCGGGTGGCTTTGGTGCAAACACTCAATTAGGTGCAAACGGCGGATTTCCAAACGGAGGCTTCGGTGGAAACGGAGGCTTCGGTGGTAATGGTGGATTTCCAGGTGCGGGCGGATTTCCAAACGGAGGCTTCGGTGGAAACGGAGGCTTCGGTGGAAACGGAGGCTTCGGCGGAAACGGTGGCTTTCCAGGTGCAAACGGCGGATTTCCAAATGGAGGCTTCGGTGGCAATGGTGGATTTCCCGGAGTTGGACCGGGCTTAGGCGGCGGAATAGGTGGCCAATTCGGTTTAGGAATGCAGAACCCCCAATATCAATTACAATTATTGCAACAACAGCAAGCGATGTTGGCGGCGCAAGCCCAACAACAAGCACAGATGGCTCAATATTATCAACAGCAGGCCATGGCTCAGCAGCAAGAGGCGATGCGCCGATCTGCACTTCAAGAGCAAGCTCAAAAAGTTAGTACTGATATCATGATGCTTCAAAATCAATTACGAATGCTTTACTCAAGTGCGTATTCATCAGGAACCAGTTCAGTTTACGGTGGTTACGGTGCTGGCGGCGGCGGTTACGTTGGAATTCCGGGTAACCCCATCAACGCTTCATTTAACTTGGGCGTAAATGCTAATATCGGAGTGACTCCTTACGGCGTGCCACCGCAATTAGGTGTACAGCCGGGCATGCAACCAGGAGTTCAACCGGGAGTTCAACCGGGCACCTCGCGCGGTCGTTAATTTTTTTATTTGTAAATCTTTATAGTAAATTTAAAAAGAGGCTAGTTAACGCTAGTCTCTTTTTTTTTATTCGTTTATGAATAATAAAGATGATTCACACCATTCGAAATTGTTACGACAGTCACGTTCACTTTTTAGCTACGGGTCAGGTTGCGGCCGGTTTAAAACTTAATTCGTTAAAATCAGAAATTGATGTAAGGCAACTGCAATTAAAACCTTCTTTTTATCGGGCAGAATGGTTAACCGGTTTTGGATGGGACCAAAATAAATGGCCCGTAAAAGAATTTCCTCACAAAAAAACCTTAGACGAAGTTTTTAAGACAACTCCCGTATTTTTCTCACGCGTTGATGGCCATACTTCATGGATTAATTCTGCCGCCATCGAGCAATTTAAAAAAGTCGGTTACAACTTTTCAAGCGACCCAATCGGCGGAAAAATTTTACGAGACATAGACGGGCAGCCTTCGGGAGTTTTATTAGACCAGGCGCATATTAATGCGCTACAATTGCTGCCTAAATTTAACGATGTCCAAAATATTTTATTTATTGAGCAAGCGCAAAATATTTTTAATCGGGCTGGGTTCACGCACGTGCGTGATCTTTCAATGAATTTGCAAACTTGGAATTTATTAAATAAGCAAACCCTAAATAAAAGGCTAACTGTTTGTATCGACGGGTTCGTAACTGTTGAAAATGTGCATGATTTGCCGAGCGTACTAACCGAAATAAAAGAAATGCAAAATTCGCCTTCGCCGCTGCTTCGCATTCACGGAATAAAATTATTTGTAGATGGTTCGTTAGGATCAAAAACCGCGTATCTTTCAGAACCTTACTTGAACACGAATGATGTGGGCCTACTAAGTTGGACGCCCAATGAAATCGCTATAGCTTTGAAATTTATCTGGCTAAACAAGCTTGAAGCCGCCGTTCATACCATAGGTGATCAAGCGGTGCACGAAGTGGTTCAGGCTGCACGCACCGTCTCGGCTGCGGGCACGTTAGGCCGTCTGCACCTCGAGCATGTGCAACTTATTCGACCCGAAACGCTTATCCTAATGAAGCCTTTGCATATCAGTTGCCACATGCAACCTTGCCACTGGCTCAGTGACCAATCATGGTTGCCCAAAGTTTTAAGCCCACGACAATTAACTAATTTATTTCCTTGGGAAAATTTAAGAAAAAATAAAATTCTATTCGATTTTGGTAGCGATTCACCAATCGAGGCGCCCGGACTTTTGCGAACTCCCGAGGCTTTGCAGAAAAGTGCAAAGTCGGGAGTGCCAGAGTTAAAATCAAACTGGCAGGTGTACCACCAACATCCCGATTTAAATTGGACAAACAGTCGGACCGAATTTGATGACCAAACCATTAAGCAAGTTTATTTTAATGGCGAACCATTACTTTAAAACTGAAATTGCACTTCGTATTGGTTTAACAAAAGAGCCGCGCCTATGATAAGCGCCCCCGTAATTAACCATTTTTTATTCTGACTCATTGTAGATCCGATGGCCATGGTAGCCGCCGAAAAACTTTCAGTTAAGCTGCAGTTTTGGGCGTGATAAGGTTGCCAGGCCGTTACGATTAACTCTTTGGCTAGTTCGGCCTTTTCACATTGGCCAGTTAATACGGGAATAGCTACTGGTCGCAGTGCTTGGCGCGTATTAAAATCTTGCGGAACTTGATTAAATTGTACAACAACGGCCGGCATTTTAAGCAATGTAGTTTTAATTTTTTTAAAGTCGCTTTCGGCAACGGGTTTTTTAAAAAAAATAACAAATCTTTCTGATTGCGATACATCGGGCGCCTTAGATAAAACTTCTTTGACCGCCTTTAAATCATTTTCAATTGAGGCCAATTGATTCTTATTTTCAATTAAATCTTTTACCTGTGAGATCAATTTAAGAGTAAGTTCAAGCTGGTCTTCCGAAAGCATTTCTTTTTGCAGAATATTTAAAAAATCTTTATTAAATTTTTGTAAGTAAATTTTTGAAGATAGGTCGACCGAATTAATTAACTCGTCAAAAAGCGGGGTCTCCTTTTTTACGTTTTGGTCTAGAGTATAAAGATTTGTACATAAATAGCCGGGGCGTAGGCAAGCCGCTTGATAAAGGTTAAAAGTAGCCGCTTGTTCAGGAACTAAAAGCATATCGGCAAAAGAATTAAAGCCAACTCCGAAGATTGCCACGAAAGCGATAATTAAAAATTTGTTCATTACATTCCCCCTTTATAATATTCGATTGATACGGCCTTAACGGGCACGTTAACTTTTTCTTCGTATTGCACTTGTCGGTTTTGAACGACCGCATAGAAAGGTCCCACAGAGTGCATAATTTCTTTCGATAAATTTTCAGGAACTAAAACGGCGTACTGCTGCGGATTTAAAGGCGCCCGCAAAATTTTTACTTTGGCCGCAATCTTCTTAGAGCCCCCGGCTGAACCTTGGCCGGCGTATAGATCAATTACGCCAAATTGATCTATCAATCCAGAAACCGTATCGGCATTAGCAAGTTCGATTGGTAATAACACCAGCCCCTTCGGAATCATCGTGTCAGCGTAAATTTTGTCTTTGCTAAGTGGCCCTTTTTCTGCCCCAAAGTTGATGGCGATAAAAGCCACCACGAAAAGTAAAAACGCAATGATAAGCGGTTTATTTTTAGCATTAATGTGAGTTTTCAGTTTGGCGATCATTGACGTGATCCTTTCTGTATTTTGACAATCGATATTTACTCGATTCAGTTTTTTGATGATCGATCATAATTTGAAAGGCAATCAGGACTGATCCGATCAACATAATCAAAAAAATAGATTCAATTAAAATTTGTCCCCTTTGATTTCGATAGACCATTTTCCTCCCTTGTAATTGGGGCCTGAGCCACATGAAAATTCATAATTTGTTTCAGTTTTTATGAAGTGTTCGGCCGATGCGCTTGTTTGATAATGATGATGCCAAAATAAAACCAACTGCTGCCGCGATTTATAGTCGTCTTTAAGTTCGTAATTGGGAGCCGTCTCTTCTATGTCCGGACGAACGGCGAATTCAGGGGCTTGAGATAAGTGAATTGAATTTGTTACAAATAAATAAAATTTCCAAATAAGCCCCATTTCGTTAACGTGCTTGTATAGATTCGAAAGCATCAATTGGGTTTGAATTTGAGAGTAGACTTCGGCAGCCTTAATTATTCCTTTTTGCAGCAGGTCTAAGCTTTCTTGCTGAGATTTAATCGAATTAATCAAATAGTTCGCGTGGGCGATGCCAACCGGATTTTCCATATAAGTTTGTAAGGCTAGATCTGCCTGCGCGGCTAAAAGTTCAATTCTTAAGGTTGTTGAAAGCGGGTTCATTTTAAATAGCCGCTGTTCGCTTTTGATAATATTCTTTTGAATTTCAATCGACTCTTCAATGCAGGTCTTACGTACGCGGCTCTTCAATTGAATGAAATACCCCGACAGAGCAAATGTAAGTCCCAGCATAAAGAAGACCGGAATAACGGTTAACATAAAGACGGCAGCGCCGCCGGAATTATTACTGAGAAACCGTAAGCCCAAGTTTAAGCTCACTTTCTTTGACGAACTGTTGACCTAAAGATGTCGTGGCGTTTAACCAAATTCGAGATTGATTATTGCTGTTAGCGACGATTAATGAATTTTTAGTTAGGCCTAATTGGCGCAAATTTTTTTCGAGTTGTGACTGGCAATCAGATTTTTTTTGAATTTCACATAGGTGCGTAATTTCGATCATTTCATCAACTGCAATATTAATGTGAAGTAAAACTCCCAGGCGGACAGTCCAAATAACCGCAACAATGATGATCGAACTTAAGATCAGCATTTCGATTAAAGCCTGTCCGCGCTGGTTCATTAGCGAGAGCCGTCCATAAAATTAGATAGGTCTTTTTGATTAAGCTGGTTGTCGTTGGCATTTTTCGAATCAAGTTGCGTTGATTTTTTCGCGCCTAAGACGCGGTTGATATTTTCGTACTGAATACGAACATTTTGCCCGACCACTTTAACAACGCCGATTGTGCCCGCCGCAATTAAAGCCACCAGAATAAGATATTCAATCATGCCCTGTCCGCGCTGATTCTTAACTGGTTTTGTAAAAAAATTTAATTTTTGCATAAAAAAAGCCTCCTGGTGGGGAGGCTTTGCAAGACCGCTGTCGACTAAGGGCCCCGCTTATTGAACGGGGGATCCGTTTGGCGAATTAACGCTTTTTTGGTGCGGGCTTCTTTTTAGCGGCAGCAACCGGAGCCGGTGCGGCTTTCTTTGCCGGAGCGGCTTTAGCTGGCGCCGAGGCCTTTTTTACAGGAGCAACTTCTTTTTTAAGTGAAGCAATTTCTTTTTTTGGAGCTTCGGCTTTTTTAGCTTCTGCTTTTTCTAATTTTTTTGCGGGCATTGCATCTTGTTTTTCTTTTAGCTTCTTCGCCTTACGAATCCCTACGATGCGCTCTAAAATTTCGTAAGCTTCTTTTTGTAAGTCATTTTCAAAGATAAACCGGTAAAAGCCTTCGATTTCAGGACTTTGACGAAATTTTTTAACTGAAGTCGGGATGCTTTCAGATTGAACAAAATCAATTGAGTTTCCGTCTTTTGAAAGTTTAACTTTATCTGCCATGGGGCCTCCCGGTAATTGGTACGAAGCTGGTTCTAAGCTGTTTCTAATAAAATGCAATCTAATCGATGGGGGCAATGGGGTCAAGCACTAGCAATACATATAAGTCGTTGATTTCTTTTACGATTCAGACCATTTTAAGTGCGGGTGGTGACTATGATAGAGCTTAAGGGGAAACCCGTTGCGGATTTTATTTACCAACAAATTGAGACAAAACTAGAAAAGTGGTCCGAGCACAAGTGGGCGCGCCCGCACTTAACGGTTATTTTAGTTGGCGCCGATCCGGCCAGTCAGGTTTATGTTCAGCATAAACAAAAGGCGTGCGAGAAATTAGGTTTTAAATCGACGCTTATTCAGTTACCAGATTCAATTTCGGAAAAAGATCTTACCGAAAAATTACAGTATTTAAATAATGACCCTTCGGTGGACGCCATTTTGATGCAGCTTCCTTTACCGGCGCATTTGCCAACAAAAAAAATGTCTGATTTAATTGCCGCCAATAAAGATGCCGACGCCTTGACAAGTTCATCCTTAGGTTTATTAGTAACGGCTCAACAAATGGTGGCCTCGTGTACGCCTTCCGGCATCATGGAAATTTTAAAGTTTTATGGTTTAGATGTGGCTCATAAAAATGTATTAGTGATTGGCCGTAGTTTGATTGTGGGTTTTCCGTTGTTTCATTTATTGAATCAAAAAAATGCAACCGTTACTTTAGCGCATTCTAAAACACAAAATTTAAAATTACTGATTAAAGAATTTGATTTTGTTTTTGTGGCCATTGGTAAGGCTCAGTACTTTAAAGCCAGTGATTTTAAAAAAGGCGCCGTCGTCATTGACGTAGGCATGCACCGTCTTGAATCTGGTTTGGTTGGCGATGTACAAGCCGAAGGTGCCGTCGGGCACTTATCGGCGTTAACTCCGGTGCCGGGTGGAGTTGGTCCCACCACAATTGCATTGCTTATGAGTAATACTTTTAAATTGGCCGAAAAAAGTCGGATGGCACCGTCGTGAAAGATCTATTAAAAAATCATTGGTACTTAGCGCTACCTTCGGCGCATTTAAAAATTAATAAAATGGTCTCGTTAGAAATTATGGGCGAGCCCATTTTGTTTTTTCGGAAGTCGAATGGCGAAATCAGTGCCATTTGTGATATCTGCCCGCACCGTGGAATTCCGCTTAAATTTGGCCGCGTGGTGAATGATCAGGTTGAATGCCCCTACCATGGTTGGAAGTTTGATGGCGGCGGGGTGTGCCGCGATATTCCGTCATTAACTTCAGAGCAAAAATTAGACTGCACTAAAATTAAAATTAAATCGTATTCTTTGCGCGAACTGTACGGCGGTATATGGATTTTTATTGGCGATAATGACTTTGATCAATCGCTTGCGCCCCAGCCACCCTTGTTCGCCGGAATTCCGTTAGATGCAAAACCGCAGCTTTGCGAAGTGGTTTTATTTCCGTGCCATATTGATCACGCGGTGATCGGTTTAATGGACCCCGCGCATGGCCCTTTCGTGCATCAAAGCTGGTTCTGGCGTAGTACAAAATCAATTCATGAAAAACGAAAACAGTTTGGCCCCGTGCCATTTGGTTTTCAAATGAAGCGGCATGAACCTTCAAAAAATTCTAAAGCGTATCGGATTTTGGGTGGAGAGCCCACGACCGAGATCACTTTTCAAATTCCGGGTACGCGGGTCGAGCACGTGCAGGTCGGAGAAAAAAGTTTTTACTCGTTAACGGCGCTTATGCCTTTGGGTGAAAATAAAACGCAAGTGGTGCAAATGGCGTTTTGGAATATTGGTTGGCTTAGTTTAGCTAAACCCCTGGTGAAACAATTTGGTCGAACTTTTTTGGGCCAAGACTTAGATGCCGTTACAAAGCAGCAAGAGGGTCTAAAGTACGATCCAACGCTGATGTTGATTAACGATTCCGACACCCAAGCCAAATGGTACTTTGCCCTTAAAAAAGAGTGGCAAGAATCTAGCGAGCAGAAACGTGCCTTTGCAAATCCGGTAAAAGACACGACTCTATCTTGGAAGAGCTAAGATGAAAATTTGGAAATTAAAAAAAGGTCACGATTTTCGGTTGCGCTCGCGGCACCCTTGGGTTTTTTCAAATGAACTACTTGATAGCCCTAAAAGCGTTAAGCCGGGCGAGCCCGTCGAGGTTCAAGATATTCAAGGACATTTTTTAGCGCGCGGTTACGGCAACCCGCATTCGTTGATTTCTTTTCGAGCCATGACTTTTTCACCAAAAGATGAAAACCCAACCTCGGTTGCATTTTTAACCGAGCGGTTAGTGCAAGCTTGGCAGTACCGCAATAGGAGTGGTTTTAAGAAAAGTTTTAGACTTTGTTTTTCAGAAGTCGATCAGATGCCCGGATTGGTGCTAGACCGCTACATCATTTTAAAAAATAATATTCAGTATCAAGTTTTTTCATTTCAGTTACTGACATCAGGGATGGATTTGGCTTTTCAAGAAAAAAATAATTGGGAAACGATTTTTAAAAGTTTAGTCGAACAGAGTTTAAAGTTAGGGCTCAGTCAAGTTGATTGGGCTCACACTCTGATCTTGCAGCGTAATGATGTTAATGTTCGTAAACTTGAGGGTATTCCCGTTGAAGATCCAAAAATTTTAAAAACGGTTGAGGCTGAAGACTTAACTAACGTTGAAATTCACGTACAAAACGTGATGAATGCCGATGAAACTATATCATTTCAAGTGAATCTTATCGAAGGCCAAAAAACAGGTTTCTTTTTAGATCAAACATTCAATATGAAACTATTAATCGAACAGCTTTCGCATCAGAAAGAAGTGTTACGCGGTAAAAAAATTAGAATTTTAGATCTGTGCTGTTATATGGGCCAATGGTCGTCACAGATCGTCACTAATTTGAAAGCCTGGGGGATAGACTGTGAAGTTCATCTAGTTGATGTTTCAGAAATGGCTTTAACTAAAGCTAAGCAAAACATTGAAAAATACGGAGTACAGGTTTTTACCTATAAAAAAGATGTGCTGAATTTAGACGGCATGACCGAAACCTTATTTGACATTGTCATATCGGATCCACCCGCGTTCGTTAAAAATAAAAAAGATATTCACCAGGGGCTTAATGCTTATTTCAAATTAAATTCACAAGCGTTTAAAATGTGTGCGCCCGGAGCATTAGTTGTTTCGTGTACGTGTTCCGGGCTAGTTCAGCTTGAAGATTTTAAAGAGGCTTTACGGAAATCAGTTTTACGCTCGGGGCGAACGGCCCGCTGTGTAGTTTTTGGTGGGCAGGGGTGGGATCACCCCACCCTGATGAGTTTTCCTGAAGGTTATTACCTAAAAATGGTTATGCACCAACTGGATTAGTTCCCATAGCGTGCGCCTGGTGCGCTAACATCTGTTTTTGGTAAACTGTCATTTTATTAATATAATCTTTTAACGAATAATTTTCTTGTTTGTAAAGTTCGACTTGGGTTTTCACTTGAGTTAACTCGCCCTTAGCATTTAGAAAATCATTTTGCGCGCGATCAAAAGACAGTTTCAATTCAACAATCTTATCTTCAGCCACCGCCATCAGGTGTTGAATTGTCTCGCCTTGTTCAATCGTAGTCTTATCTAAATCACCCATACCGGCCTCAAGCGCGTTTATCTTCTGGTTTAATTCTTCAACTTGCGCTTCGCGGGTTTTTAGTTCGGTCAATAAACTTTCATTTGCGTGTAGTAAATCGCTTTTTTCATTGGTCATACGGTACTTCATGGTCTCGTAGGATTCTTGATGAGCTTTGCGGTCTTCCATTTGGGCTTGCAAAGCCCGTGTTTTAATTTCTTGAATCTCTAATTGTAATTTTAATGAAAGATCTAAAGATCTAGCTAAGTCCGTTGATAGTTTAGAATTATGCGAACGTTCTTGGTTCAGTAACTCGGTCAATTCTTGCACGCGGCCGCTTAAATCTGAGTTTGAAGTCGTCATTTGTTGAAGCGTGTGAATTTTTAGCTGCATGTCTTCGTGCGTGGCTAACAAATCATACTGAAAGTTTTTGACTTGGTTGTGCATTTTTTCTAACTGCGCCACGCGATCTTTTGAAGATTTTGTTTCTTCAACTTGAGAAAGTTCACTCAGTTTATTACAGATTTCGTTAAAAATTTTTTCGTGTTCTGGCATTTGCGTTATTTCCATGGACTTCCCTGTCATGTTGTTTACCTAAGTCTAGTAGAAGTGCTTACCAATGACTAGGGCAACACTAGAGCGAAATTTAAAACTCGCTATTGGTCTAGATTGACCATGGGGCCCTTAAAGTCATTAATAAGTAAAGTCATAATAAGTGAAGAGGTTCGCATGTTGCTAAAAATTTCTAGTAAGCTTACAAAGTTGGCGGTTAGCTTTTTATTCTTTACGCAGTCTTCATTAGTTTTTGCCGAGGGAAATTATTTTGAAGTTAAAGAACCCCAGCGCGCGGCTGAATATATTTATCGTTCATCGCCGAAAGAAAGCTTAATTGGCGTACAGCTGATTGGGGCGGTTAACAAACCGGGCATCTATTATATTCCCACTAACACCGACATTTTAAAATTAATTACCTTGGCGGGTGGAACGGACGATGCCGACTTGGCAAATATTTTAGTGCGTAAAACCGATCCTTCGCAAGCCGGCGTCTTTGAACTTGACGTAAAAAAATTGATGAAGACATCGGCTGACGCTAAGATTTTTCGATTAACTCAAGATGATTTCGTTTACATTCCAAAAAAAGAACCTTGGATTTCAAATGAGGTCTCGCGCACGATTACCCTGGTATCGTTAATTACCAGCATCGTATTAACTTCAGTACTTATTGAGAAAAATTCTAAATAGTTTGTGATATTATTTCTTTTAGCTCTTATCTTTATTTCTAAAATATCACTTTCGTTTTTGCCTTTTATGCCACGTGAATTAGGGCCGGTGATTTTTCAGTCGGGTTTGCATCCTTATGTTAATATTGCGCTTAATTTGTTAGTAGGCGGGCTTATCTTTGCGCGGTGGCTGTGGAATGCAGACCCCTTGTATAGCCAAAGCCGTTTCTATCGTTTTTTAATTTTCGTTACTAGCCTCTTTTTAATTTTTATTACTTTTTTGCAAACCCAATTTGTTAATTCTAGCGATTCATTTCTATTGCAAATGGGCGCGGCCGTTTTAGCGGTCTTTACGATCTTTCTTTTTGGCCGGGTTATCCCCACTTCCTTGCCACCAGCCCGATTGGTCGAAGTCATTAAAAAATTAGCCGTGGTCTTGTGTTGGCTTAGTTTCATTTTATTTTTTATTTCACCTGACACTTGTTTTAAGGGCGGGCGTTTCATTGGCATATTTAAGCATATCCCCCATATGGTCAGTACGGCGACCATTGCTTGTTTTACTCTTTTCTACTTTATTTTTTCTAAAAAATTAAATCGGAAACAGCTTTATATTAATTGGTTTCATTTCGCCCTTTGCTTTTATTTACTTCTTCTTACCGGAACGCGATCTTCCCTTGCGGCGGTGGCCCTTGGACTCTTTTTGGCGATGGTGGTTTTTGGTTCCAAATCAGATGCAACCCGCGTTTTAAAATTTTCGTTAGCACTGACAGGATTTTTGGTCGTAATTTTTTTCGGTGATTCATTAAGCCGCTACGCGATCGGCGTCGCCCGCGGTGAAGAATCAATCGGGCAGCGGGCCGCGCAAGATGGGATCGAGTCACGCTGGCAGGAAGTTCAGCGGGGTTACGAAATTTTTGAAAAAGATCAATGGCTGGGGCAAGGGCTGTTATCAAAGTTTTCAAGCGCCAATGAGGCTGATATTTCCAATTATAATGCGAATAAAGATCCGCATAATATTTTTATTTCAGCTGGCGTTATCGGTGGTTGGGTTTTTATCGTACTGACGTTAATTGCTTTTGCCGCCGTGGGTTTGGCAGCGCTTAAATCTTTACGTTCTAAAAGTGATGCGATTAAATTATTAGCAATTTATGTATTAACGCATTTACCAATTTTATTTATATATCATATCCATTTATCAATTGGTGGTATCGCTGATCGTTTTTATTGGATAGCCTTCGGGTATATGGCATTGAAAGAAAATGATTTGCACCATGACGAACCGAAATAAAATTCAGCCTTTCTTTTATGGCTTTGGTGAAATCGGTGCGGCTTGCGTTGATATCTTTTTAAAGGTTTATTTATTAGTTTACTTTAATCATGTTCTTGGATTACCCGCGACTTGGGCTAGTTTAGCGATTGGCGCTAGCGTTTTGTGGGATGCCATCATTGACCCGTGGATTGGAATTTACAGTGACTATGAATTTCGCGTCAAGGGTCATCGTAAGCGCGTACTATATGTTGGGGCTATTGCCATTACGACTTTATTTATTATCTTATGGCGAATTCATTTTGAGTCTCAGTGGTTAAACTTAATTTTTTTGTTTCTTATTTCGGCGTGTCTTAATTCGGCCATTTCGCTTTTTTCCGTTCCCTACTATGCGCTCGCAAATGATCTCGAGCCAGACAATGAGAAAAGAAAATCTTGGATCGGTTGGAGATTGATATTTTTTAATATAGGCTCGCTGATTGGCTTAGCGATACCCGCACTGTACTTAACGAGCACCCTGCAGAGCAATCAACAGCAGCCTTACCTAGATTCGGTCAACATGCTGGCCCTTATTATGGTTACGACGGCATTGCTTTCGGTTTTTTTGATTTATCGTAACCATCAAAAAGGAATACCGCCCTGCCAAGAAGTCACGCGTAATGAAACGCTTAAACAGCTTATAAATGACAAAACTTTTGTACAGATCATTGCCGCATCGTTTATCGTTAATTGTGGCTTAGGTCTTAACTCTTCTTTGGCGCTTTATTATTATAAGCTGTATTTAAATTTCACCGAAAAGCAAACGCAAATTATTCTGGTCAGTTTTTTACTTATCTTTACACTATCGATTCCGTTATGGGTATTGGTGACGAAATACTTTAACAAAAGAGCCCTCATTCGAACGGCCATTCTTATTTTAGGAGCGTTGACGCTCATTGCTTTTCCCCGCCTTGAAGGAGTTCCATTTTGGATGGTTTTTGCAATTGCTAGCGGTGTTGGTGGAGTACTTATTGGCGTTGCGGTGGTGTTAGAAATTTATTTTTCTGATTTTCTAAAAGTCAAAGAAGACAAATTCAAAAAATCTGTTTCGGGTCAATATTTAGGGCTTTGGAAGATGGCTTCAAAAATTTCAAGGGCGGTGGCCATTGCCTTAGCTGGGCCCATTATCGATAGCTCGGCCGGGCACCCGCAAATTCTGGCCAATTATTTTGGTGGCGTAGTGGGATTCTTCTTTTTATTTTCAGGAGCCATATTATTCTTTAATCCTGGTAATGACGATTTCGATAAGCAAAAAATATCAACGACGAAGCCGATAAGCTAAAAAAAAGCCATACCCACGCGCCACTGGTCTGATCGGGGTGATTGCCGCCTTCAAGACCAAAATAATAGACGGCCGTTTTTAAAATGATCATGGATTGAAAAAAGGCCCAAATAAATTTAAAAAGCGTCCAAAAAATTTTTTGTTGTTCGGTTTCTTTATAGGGGGGCTTCTTAGTAGTTGTGGCGAAACCCCACGACTGTTCATTAACAAAATCACGAATGACTTCGGGCCAAGCCTCGGTAGGGACTGCATTTTTACAGCGTAAACTTAGCTGCTGAGCTGCTTTTTCAGTAATGGCTAGCCGTTCTTCGTAATTGAAATAACCTAAGATGTGACTGGTCAAATCTTTCCAGTAAGTTTTTGAAATGGTTACGATGAAATCTGCTTGCTTTGATTCATGCGCACAATGACTTACAAAAAATTCAGAAAATTCTTTTTCAGTTTTCACTCTAATTGTGTATCATAATTTTTAGAGCATGCAAACTTCAATCAATCGGCCGGCCGACAATTCATTTAAAGAAATCATAATCACGCTATTGCTTGGCATTGCAGTTGGTCTTTTGGTTTACGTATTTTTGCGCAGTTTGCAATGGATTGAATATCAACATCAGATTTGGAATCAACTATCCGTGCCACTGCACTTGGTGGCTTTGCCATTTTGTTTAATATTCTTAATCGAATTAAAAAAACGAACATTGTATTTTCCGCACCAAGTGTCGCAAGTAACCGAGCCCAAACAAGAATTAGCTCACCATTGGAATATATGGATGACGTTTTTTCATTTGGCTGGAACATTATTAAGTCACTTAGTAGGCGCAAGCGTGGGGCGGGAAGGCGCGGCCATCCTGATGGCCAGTGGATTTGTGCGCATATTCAGATTATCTTGGTCTTTTTGGGGACCCATCGCGGCCGGCATCGGCTTTAGCGCGATTGTTGGTGTTCCTTGGATATCGCTGGTATTAATTATGGAACTTTTCTCGACGGGCCTGAAGCAAAAAATTTACGCCTTGATGGGTTCACTAGCGGCCTTTTTGGTATTAGAAACTTTGGGAACAAATCATTTATTTCTAAAATTTAATGCGACTTATGATCCGCCTTTTTTACAGAAATTATTTTTTGTTATAGTGCTGGGCTTTACGGCCGGTTGGATGATGAAAGTATATAAATGGGCCTACCGCCAATTAAAACATTTTTTTACCTCATCAGATTGGTACGTAAAATTTTTTGTAGCCATTGTTTTAGCCGCATTTTTATCACAGCCGTTTCTACGAAAATTTCAAAGTTTAGGAATTCAATCCTTCGCTGATTTAGAATCCTTATCAGCTAACTGGAGCGACGTAATCAGCAAATTATTTGTAACTTTAATTTCGGTAACGCTAGGTTTTTGGGGTGGCGAATTTATTCCCTTAATATTTGCCGGTGTGCACTTAGGCAATATTTTTTCTCAAGTTATTAATTTTGATCTAGCCACCGGTGCGGCTTTAGCGGCCTTCTTATTATTTGCCGGCGCCACGCGCCTTAAGTGGACTAGCTACTTTTTAACTTTAGCCTTATTAGGCGCCGGTTGGTGGTTTTGGGCATACATATTAATTTCGACTTGCGTGAAGGTGTCGGGGCCATACAGCCTTTACCGCGAGCCCGATAGAACTATTTAATTAATTTTTCGTATTTAATAACACTAAGAATTTTTTCAAGGTAATCAGCTGGGGCATCGCTAGGTATGATATGTCCGGCGTGTTTTAATTTTATTGAAGAGTTTTTGTGTTCAGTTTGTTGCTCGTATTTGTGAATGGCCTCAATTTGTAATTTGGCGGGCGTAGGGTTTTCATCTTCGCCTAAAATAAAATAGCGTCGCGGACCCTTGCTGAAGTCCTGCGTGCGATAATCGAAATTATCTGCAGCTAACGACAATTGTGAATAACCTTAAATCATTAAATTTTTAAAATTGGGTATCTGCTGATAACGTGGATTTTCAGAAATCATTTTATCAACTTTGGCTGACCAGTATTGCCCGTAAGCTTGCTTTAATAAAGTGCGACTTAAAATGGAACCAAAACCAGGGTAAAGACTCAGCCAGTTTTTACAAATAGCGGCGGTTTGCGAACCCTCGGGGTCGCTTTCATGAAAGCGGATCATTGGTGCCGTTTCAATAATAAATTGAAATTTATAGTTTTTTGCTAACTCTTTTTGACGCCTAAGCATATTGATAAACAAATCGCGTGAATCTATACCACGATTTACGCCGGGTAATAAAATCAAGGTCGGGGATTCGTTACCCGCGCCGTCATATTTTTCGAATGCAACGTAGTGCCCGGTATTAATCTTAAGACTTTCAAGGGCAAATGCTTGAACGCTCAATAAAACTGAAAATAAAATCTGCGAAATAAAAAATGTAAAATAGCGCTTAGGTAAGAAAATGTTCATCGCGGAAGAATAGCTTATGTACTACTGAATAGAAATAATTTGTGCCTCCGCATTTTCCAGCAGAGAAAATTTACAGTCAAAAACCGGGATTAGGCCTTATCTTGTTGGTTCTGCGCTAAAGGCAGCCGCAGTGTAAAGCAAGTTGGTGAGCCTTTTTGGCTAAGAGTTAAATCGCCATCGTTAAAACGCGCAATGCCCAGGGCAATACTCAAACCTAGGCCGGTGGCCTTGCCGATTGGCTTAGTCGTGAAGAAAGGTAGCAAAATTTGGGATTCTATTTCTGGAGATATGCCTACGCCATTATCAAGCACTAAAATAAGAATGGCCTTTTCAGTGGTAGTAATTTGAATTTCAATAGTCGGATTTGTTATGTTTTGGCTAGCTTCTAAAGCATTGCTTAAAAGATTAGAGATAGCTTGGCAAATTTGTTGAGGCTGACAAAAGCAGTATATCGCGTGAGCGGGTGGTTTATAAATGAATTCAATACCTTGATTTTTGAATTTCGAATCAAAAAACTGAATGGCCGCTTCGACCGTCTTACGAATATCTACTTTACTAAAAAATTCCTTATTATCACTCTGAGAAAAATCGTGTAAACCCTTTACGATTTTAGCGATTCTTAAAACGCCTCGATTTATTTTTTCTAAAGCAGAAGGAATTGAACTTTTGTTTTTTTCAATGTCTTCAATAAAAAGTTCTAACTGGGCGGTACTGTTCATAATGATTGCCAGTGGATTATTAATTTCATGAGAAAGGCCGGATGACATTTCACCTAAGGCCGTCATTTTAGAATTTTGCACTAAATTGTTAGTAAGCTGAATAACTTCATCTCGATATTCAAAATTAGATTTAATGGTTATTCCAATCACAAAAAAAGTTACAAAATTAGCAGCGTGAAAATGTAAAAGTTCAGCTGGCGTTAACGGACTGAAGTGCCCTAGCGCTAAAGGAACAAAAAGTGCTAAAGCCGCCGTATACAAATAATCGCGCCAAGTCGTGGGAAGAGTCGCCATAATCGCAATAACCACGAAATAAGACCAACGGTGAAAAACAGACCAATCATTGATGTAAAGCAAATAAAAGTACAAAAGAATATACGAAAAGCTAATCAAATTAATCATGATTCGCCGTAAATAAAATGGATTTGATTTTTTAATTCCAACCAAAAAGGAAAAAACAGATATAGCTGCCACGATCAAGCGACCGGGTAACCAGTCAAGGTGCGCGGGGGCCAATAAAACCATTAAATAGTAAAAAACAAAACTGCTGACGAAGGCACAAATCGAAAGCACTCGAATCTTTAGAATTGACTCGTCATTATAGATTTTTTCAAAAACATTCTGCATTATAAGATTTTATATAAAAACAGGGTTCAGGCAATTGAACTTGCACCCATAAATGATTAATAGTTAAGGGTTGGGGCAAAACGCACCAAAATAAACTGAATTTTAACAAAATATTGATCAAGAAAATTTAATTTCGTATAATTGGGTTGGCTTAAAGTTGCAGAGTCTCATTATCGATATAAGGTGGAAATATGAATTTCGATTGGACTTGCCTACAAATTTTAATTGTCGATGACGACCCAGATTTGCGGGAAGTCTTATCCGATATTTTCAGAAGAATGGGTTGCCAAGTTTTTTCGGCGGCCGATGGGGCGCAAGCGTTTAACCTTATTTTGAAGAATAAGTTTTCAATTATTATATCAGATCTACAAATGCCGGTAATGGATGGCCGTAAACTTTTAGAAAAAATTCTGGCCGCTAAAATTAATGTGCCGTTTATATTTATTACCGCCCAGGCCCACTTTTCTGCAACGCAGGCGCGATCATTGGGCGCACGCGGTCTCATCCATAAGCCATATAGATTAAAATCATTGCTAGAATTAATAAAGAATGCAATTTCTAATGAAACGAGCGCTACGCAAAATTTAAAATTTCTCTCTTTAAATTAATTTCTATTTTAAAGACTCACTTCAAGTAATTTTAATTATAAATTTTTGATTTCTGGTCTGGCGAAGAATTAGCGGCTAGCCACTAACTGTGCAATCAATATGGAAACACAAGGCTTACTAAAACCGTAGCAACTATTTTTATTTAAGAAATTTACAACGTGATAAAGTAATCATATTGGTAACGAGCGCGTTCATTGATTGGTTAGATTTTCTCGACATAACTTTATGAAAGGCAAAACAACTTGTTTTGCCTATTGTTACATAGCCCTGGTCTAGCAAGCTTAAATTCTAATTATAAGGCGTATAACATTCATAGGATTGTATTAAGGCTTTAAATTGGCAAATTGGCCTTTTAGTTCACACACTTAGGCGTTAAGCTAAAAAGGTAAGTGTCTAAACGTTCGGCATTAAAAAGATATCTATGCTTCGTTGTTTGAAGCGGGTTGGACTGAGGGTTGCATTTGAATCGGTGGGGGCAAAAAAAAATGAAACTAAAAGATCTAAAGTTAAAACGTCGCTATAAATACGCATTGTTATTTTTATTGTTGTTGATTGGCGCGACCTCGTTTCAAAACTGCAGTCCGAAACCGTTTCAAAGTGGAACGGTGACCTCGTCATCAACCGCAAAAAATTCGACCTCGATAACTCCGAATTTAAATAATTTACCAATCGTTTACCCACCACCGGCTCCAGTGGCACCGACGCCGGTGGCTCCAACCCCTAGCCCAGCACCGACGCCGACGCCGACTCCAGCACCAGCGCCCACGCCCACGCCCACGCCAAATCCAACAAATGGAATTAATTATTTCGGATTTTTTGCAGATGGCATGGAGCATGAGGGAACCGGAAATTATATTAACGAAACTTCGCCCGTAGCCAATCTTCATTTTGTAAATGCAGATACACTTGAGGGCCTGACGGTTAAAATTAAGCAAGCTGTTTCGAAAAATAGTAAAGTTATTATTATTGCGGAAGGATACTTATTTGATTGGCAAACCGTCAAGCTGCAGGCCAATTATAAATCAAATATTTTGAATTTAAGAAATCATTTGGCCAGTAACAATTTGCTGAGCGCCGTTGTTGGCTTTTACATGATTGATGAGCCTTATTTTAAAAACAGTGTGGCCACTAACCAAATATCCGAACAAGAAGTTTTCAATAATTTACGTTCTGCAGCTATTGAAGTTACAAATAACTTTGGGAACACCGCCATTGTATCGACCGAGGCCTTTCCAACCTTAGATAAATTTATGAGTACCGGCCAATGGTTAGGTTTTCCAACGGAATATAATTGGTTGGCATTTAATTGTTATTTAACGTACGGCTTAACGTGCAGTACCGAACAAAAATATTCGAATTACATTACTGCGTTTCGCTCGAAAATGAGCGGTAATCAGCGCTTATTTTTAACCTTAGATAATTATACAAATATTAATCCGGTCGCTTCAATGCAGGCGCAGCTCATTGCTCGGTCTCAGTTTCAACATCAATTGGCTTTGCAATACAACGCCGTAGCGTTAGTTTCATTTATGTATCAAGGGGCCTCTGACCGTCTGGGTGTACAAAATATGCCTGAGTTAAGAAACTATGTTTTCAATTTGGCTTCTTCAATTACCGGAAAAAGTTCTGGAGCGGCAACCACGCCGACACCGACACCAGCTGCGGGGGGTTGTACTGATTTAGAGCCGCGTTGCGAAGGAGCCGATTCGGTGCGACGTAATTCATGTGGCGATGTAACGGGTCGTTGGGTGATGGCGCCTATTTGCACAAGAACAACGTGTGAAGGGGCCGACTTTGTTCGCAGAGATTCAGACAACAAAGTTATCGAAGTTTGGGCGAATGCCCCTGATTGCCGCTAGCAATTTTTTTTACAATGTAAAAAAAATTTCATATAAACAGTTTATTTTATTTGCCCTTACGTTGTAGCTTACTATCATAAGCGTTAACGAGGGTATAATGATTCAACGTTCTTTCATAATCTTATTAGCAATCACAATCACGTCCTGTTCATCTACTAAAGATTTCGATCAACATCTTGATGCGCAAAGATGCGAGCAAGCCCTCGAGGCGCTGCCTGAGAAGAAAAATGAATTCAAATTAGTTTCGAAAGTTCAAGAAGTGTCGGGCACCTTATTATCGTATTCGGCAACGGGCGCGGCGTACACGGTACAAGTGCTATGGGATACGACGGTTACATTTGGGGCCATCGTCGTTTTGTGCGCGCCAACGATTGCGGTTTTGGCGGCCGGTAAAAGTTCTTCTAACTTACTTTGTTTTCCGGGCGTTAACTTAGATAAAGGCTTAGAAATAGTTCAAGCGCCTAAAATGGGTCAAAATGTATTACGAAATACCGAAAATTGGAATTGTCCAAACGTAGACAGCATCAGCCGCTCGATTCGAAAGGTGGCGAAGTGCTATGCGAATCAAGGGGGCGAAGAAAACCAAGTGCGTGCTCTTAAAAGTTTGCAGTCGGTTGAAAAGTCAGGCTCTTTTTACCGCTGTCTTTCAAGTAAAGAACGCGAAGCATTTTTAAAAGATCTGCACGCCATGCATGTGCCAAGCGATACCGGTCCCTTTTAATTATTGGTGATCGTCGTAGGAACTAGAAAAACCGATCACGTGATTTAAATTATAATAATATTTTTCTTCCGACATAATCAGCGTTAAAACTTCGCCATCGATCTCGCTAATCGCAACTCGTTCTAAGACATTTCCACTGCTAAGCTCGACGTCGACGCGTAGCTTCGAATTTTTTTTATGCGAGTTCATAATCGTTTCTAAAACAGCTTTTAAAGTTGAGACCATGATAATTTCCTGTGACTTCCTATATTGTTTTAAAAAGTATCTATTAAAAATTGATCATTCGTCTATAAAGAAATTGACTACCCATATTGGCTATTTAATTAGCACCGAAAATGAAAATTGATTGCTGTAAGTTGGCTATGGCTCATAATAAAGGTGGTGGTATCCAAACCGAAAGAGGAGTGCATGAAATTAAATAAAATAATCCTAACTCTAACTAGTTTACTAATTTTAACTTCTTGCGGAGGCGGAGATAAAACGCCAACCAAAAAAAATAACGATACGGGAACTACAGAAACTTTTGAAACTTTAAGTGATCAGTATGTGGAATTAGCAACAACAAAAGATAATTTGTCGATTGAGAGTTTATCAAATGGCATGGTTATGTTTTTTAAGGGGGCCCACCAATTTACGGGGCAAATCAGTGCCGCAACGCCCATGCAGCCTAGGCATCAACTAAGAATTGAATTATTTGTTAATTCAATCGTCGCCGAAAAACATACAAAAAGTTGCTCACTTATACTCGAGTCAGAGGCGCCAATTGCTAGTGCAAAGTTAAATGTGGTGAGCGGAAACTTTTTTATGATAAGTGGGGCTAACTATTCTGATAATGGTGAAAGCTATTCCGTTTTCGCTTTATTAGAGACCTTTGGATCATTCTCTAATTCAACTTTGCTTTGTACTGATTATTTAAATTTACAGCTGAATGGCCGCCCTGGCGCCATGACGGTTGGCGATGTAAAGTATGGAACTAACAATTTAATCTCGTTCGCGGCGCACCGCTAGTTTAGAATCCCAAATTGAGCAGGAGCTAACGGCTTTAAAATTGTATTAACTTCTCGGTAGACAACATGTTCATCACACTTTTATTTCCTAATAAAAGGTGATTGAACTTACCGAGGAGCACTGTATGATATTGAGATTGTTAAACCGCTTTTGCGCCACGCTGATCATATCGTTGACAGGGATGGTGGTTCAAGCCAACTTCAATTCTGAGTACTACGATCACAATATAAAGCCAATTTTTGCTAGCCGCTGCGTGCAGTGCCACTCTTGTTACAATGCTCCTTGCCAGATGAATTTGGGTTCGATTGAGGGATTAAATCGCGGACTGGTTACAAAGCTTGACGTCTTTGATCCGGGAAAGTTAACCGCGGCTGCTCCGACCCGATTGGGAATCGATCGTAAGACGACGGAACAGTGGCGTAATTTTTCAAAAGAAATTCATTTTAAAGCGGTCACTCAAGATACTGGAAATGCCCAAAAAAATATTGATACTTCATTTATTCTAACGTTGGTTAACCATAAGAAAAAAAATGCATCGCTAATTGTTGATGACCTAGCGCATGCTGATGAAATGGCTGAAAATTCTCGCGTGTGCCCTGATACTTCTCAAGGGTTGATTCAGCATTTACAGAATAGACCCAATGCGGGAATGCCTTACGGTCTGCCGGCCTTATCAAATGAGCAAATTGAGAAAATAAAAATTTGGACCGAAATGGGTTCGCCGCGTGAAGATAAGGTGTCATCACTTACGGTCAAAGACTTCACCGTCATTAGAAAAGTTGAGAATTATTTAAATGCTTACTTACGTAATTCGAATTTAGAAGAAGCTAAACGGCAAAGCTTAGTAAGTCGATATATCTATGAGCATTTATTTTTAGCGCATATTTATTTACACGATGAGGCGGCACCTGAAAGTTTCTATACATTAATACGTTCAAGCAAAACTTGTGACGCTTTTGATGAAATTGCGACTCGCCGTCCGTGGGATGCCACCGGATTGCCTTTCTTTTACTGTTTGAAGCGAATTGATGCGACTATAGTTAGTAAGACGCATATTCCATACATGTTAAATGAAAAAAAATTAGCACGATGGAACCAATTATTTTTTTCAAATCCTTGGAAAGTTTCATTCAAAGGCGAAGGGCAAAATTTGATCGATGTCGCTCCGCGAGCGGATAAATATGCTAATAACCCATTTTACATTTTTAATGATCTTCCCGCTCAAGGACGGTATCAGTTCTTATTAGACGATGCCCAGTACCATGTGAATACTTTTATTAAGGGTCCTGTTTGTAAAGGTAATGTGGCGGTCAATTCAATTGATGAGCAATTTTACGTTTTATTCATGAAACCGGAATCAGATTTAATGGTCCGTAATAAAAAATTAGTAAAAGATGCTATGTCAGATTTATTTTTACCGGCTCATGTCGGAAGTGGGCAGTGGGGCGGAGTCATTCGCGCTTATAACTTAAGAAAAGCGCGAAATAATTTTCGCGTGATACGTGATCAGTATTACGGACGCGAATTTCCTAAAGGTTATGAAATCAATGACATTTGGAACGGTCTTGATGAATCGGCTAGTGATGCAATTTTATCGGCTAATACGAATGCGGCATTGACGGTATTTCGTCATGAAGATTCAGCCGCCGTCGTAAAGGGCCTTGTGGGAGCAACGTCTAAAACAGTGTTCGTTTTAGACTACGCAATTTTCGAGCGAATCTATTATAATTTAGTTGTGGGCTTCGATGTTTTCGGAAATGCCGGACACCAAGTACAAACGCGTCGTTATATGTCTTTTACTAAAATGGAAGCGGAAGAAAATTTCTTAAGCTTTTTACCAAGCAATGTGCGATCGCCAATGAGACGGTCATGGTATTTACAGTCAAGTAATACCGAAGAGAGTATAGATAAAGCAACTGGTGACAAATTAGCAGGATCGTTTCCGTTATTAGGTTTAGATAAAGGAACCCGCGTTGATTTACCGGCACTTGATCAATATAAATACGATCGTGCTAATGTAGTGGATAAACTGCGAACACTACGTCGTTACCGCTCTGAACTAGTTAGTCAATTTAAAGTTCGTTTAGGGGCCGCGCTAATAGATAACAATCAATTAAATCCAGAAAAAGATTTAATGGTTAAATCAAAAGGTTTAAAAATAAATAATTCTCGCACCATCGGTGAATTTGAAAATGAATTGGCTAAGATAACTGATTTAACCGGCAAAAATAATGAATGGATTTTAAAAATGCCAAGTGCTTCAATTTTATTGGTTGAAAGTGCCGAAGGATCTGAAATCTATACTTTGGCCCGCAATAAAGAGCATTTAAATATTGCCTGGCTTACGCACGAATCATCACGACGTAACGAAGCGCTTGATTCGATGGTTATTTATAAAGGTGTTATGACTTCATATCCAAATCATATTTTTAGAATCAATCTCAGCCAAGGGCGCGAGTTTTTAGAAACAATGTTAGCCATGATGGATCACCACACTTACGAAGTTTTGATTAGAAAATTCGGAAATCCACGAACGGGACCAGGTTCTGAAAGATTTTGGGAATCATCAGATCGGTTGCACGAAGCATTCAAAAAAAATTATCCGTTAGAATACGGAGCATTCGATTACAACCGCTATGGCAATGACTATCGCTATAACTCTGACAATGACGTCGATTTCTTAAAAAATATGAACCCCGCTTTACGTAAAGCCATTGGCAATGAATTGGATGCAGAATGAAAAAATTGACGGTTATAAAAATATTTACAATTTTAGCGCTTCAACTTTCATATTTGCCTTCGGTGTTTGCGGACGACGCATTTAAACTAGGTGATCAAGCCATCACCCGTTGCGACGATTGGAGTTTTCCACGCACTTTTGAACAATCGGTTGAAGAGTATATGGGTGCGATCGCCGAAAGAGACCCAGATTTTGGTTGTGTATCGCGAGCGGCTTGGATGGCGACCGAAGACTTATTTCGAATTGAAAACAGTGCTCGATACGACGGGCGTTTGAAAGCTTTTGAAATAGCTTATAAAGATAAAGCCAAATTGAATTTACAAACTCGTAAAGCCTATGAAGATCTAGAAATCTTGTTTCAATTTCGTTGGTTATCAGTCAACTATGAAGCAATGCGAAGTTATAAAGCCTCAAAGGTTGTGACGGGTGTTGCTGCCGCCACCAGTGTTTCATTAGCGGTTGTGGGTGCGGGACTTATTTTAAAAACGCCAGGACTTGGTAAGCTTAGTTCCACGGCGCGTCCGGCATTAATTAGAATGCTTAAGTACCTAGGACCAATGATGGTTGCCCAGGTGGCCATGTCGGGCTCAACATCTGAAAAGTTAAAAGCGCTAGCCGGCTTTAGTAAGCCACCACTTGATTTGATTGGTGGAACTGACATTACTTTTTGGAATTACTCTGATCTTCATTTGATGCGCGACATTGCCACAGTGACTGCCGAAGCGATTGCTACCGGCGCCGCCCAAGCGGGTATTACGATAATGGCACTGCGTTTAGGTATCGGCGTGGCCACTGCTGGGAAATTTTTTGGAGCGTCTTCGTTGATTGGCCTAGCTGCTTCATATCCAATCGGTAAATTGGTCGGTTATTTAGCGAATAATGCGATCACTGAAAAATATCATGAAATTCACTCTAACGAGACCGTTAAAATGGAAACAGATTTCAACCAAGAAAATCTTAAGGACTGGCAACGAAATATTTTAGCCGCAAAGCTAACTAATAGCGCGGTCACTTGGGTGTCAACTCAAGATCTATACTTGCAAACGAGCATCGAAGAAAAAATAGAAGATTTCGCAAGATCACAAGTTTGTCTTCGTCTAACTCAGCATATAAGTGCCGATATCGCCGAAAAAAATCAAATGTGGCAAGGGCAGTCCGGTCGAACCAAAGTTGATTATCACGCGGTCGGCATTGAATCATTAAATAAAATGTTCGATCGCGATGAAGTAAAATTGCATACGAAAGTTTACCAAGAAATTGTAGATAAGCAAGACCGCCTGATGCAAGTTCGCGAAGGCATCTTAAAACGAATGATTATTTTAGAAAATTTAAAGAAGCCCTATTTGCGTGATTACGTGATTCAGCACCAAGTTCTGATCGACCGCTTAGACCGGTATCTCAATCACGATGGCGTTATCGATGCGGACTTGAATGAATTACGTGCGGTGCGAAGTAATTTACAGGTGAATTCACCAAAGTGGAAAGATGAAAAGTATTTAGAAGAAATCAGAGCGCAATACGGTTGTTTTAGTAATAAATAATTAGGAGTTATAATGGAACGCCGAAAATTTTTTAAAGGGACTGCTCTATCATTCGCTGCAGTGCCATTTTTGACAACGGTATTTCATTCTGCTGGCGCCCTAGCTAGCGAGCAGATGACTGATGACGAGGCTGATTATGCAAATTGGTCTGTTTCGCCTATGACCCCGGGTGGTCAAATCCGCTATAAAATTATAATGGCTCCATCGGTTCAAGCCGGTAACGAAGCTACATGTAAATTGGTGCGCTTCGTTCGCGGCGTTACCGTGCCCCGCCACATGCAC
>JACMNA010000090.1 GCA_014378765.1 Bdellovibrio sp.
AATAAAGTTAAAAAAAGTAAGATACGTCCCATGAAATGATTTTCAGCATATTATGAGCCCACGTATAAAAGAACGTGCGTTTTTATATGTTAAAAAGCTGTTGAGGGAGTCGACAATCCGCGGAAATTATTTCAAAATCGAAGACTTTGTTTAGCCGGCTATCTTTTTGACACCCCTTTAGAATAACTGTCACTTCGAATTTTTTATTTCAATTATTAAAATTTGGAAAAATAAAACAATTTAAGTACTAGTTATTCTAACTACTTAGAAAACTGCCTCAAACCGAGACTGCGCATACTTCTTGAACCCTTTTAAGTTAGAGGAGTACTTATGTTTAAAACTCAACGTTCTGTTCAATTAGGTTTCGGATCACTGAATACCCTACTTTTGGTCTTTCTAGTGAGCTTCACCGCGTGTACGAAAAAGCGGGAAGAATCCTTCACCCAAGGCCAAGGACAGAATCTAATTACGATTAGGGACTTGGATAATAAGACATTCGATGTTGAAACACTTAATGAAATCGGCACAACCGAAGTTCAATCTGCTAAAGCTAAAGACTATGCTTTGAGTTCGAAAAGTTCAAAGGTTAAAGCCGATAATAATTTCTCAAATTGGAAAATTGGGCCCGTCAACTTTAAAACCGAAGCTGAATTAGCTCACGACATTCCATTCGTTGCTCGTGCAAATGATAAAACGAGCTATAAAATTAAATACGTTGTCACAAATAGTTTTTTAATCGTTTATAAAATGGCAGACAAACAGAATTTGCATTCAAAAGAAATTCCGGGCGCAAAAGAAGCAGATGATGGATCTAAAATGTTAATGATTCCAATCGTTGCTTACCCAGTCTTGGGATTCTTTAACGTTGAAAACGTAACCGAAAATGGTGAAAAATCGAATAAATTGACGGAGCAAGCGGCAACTAACAAAACGCAAGCCAAATACATGAAGTTAGATCGTAATGGCCGAGTCATTTACAAATTACAAGAGAAACTAGACGTATACCCAAAAGAATACTTTTGCGGTGAATGGTACTTCGCTGAAACTGTAATTGGCACAAGTGACTCAAAACTATCTTATGTCGGTGGGGCCCTTAATCAATCCACAAAAGTGCGCTTTTCTTTCACTGGCAAAGAAATGTCGGCTATAGCCACTTTTGATAATAAAAAAATGGCAGCTAATTCGGAGCTAAACGAAAGCGAAATGATTAGAATTCCGGTTGAATGGAAAGAATACCGCCCTGCCGCTAAAGGCACCGATATTGATATGACTGAAGAAGAAGTTGTTAATATTGATTGGACTAAGAAGAATTATGTTAAATTAAACTACGAAGCCTTAGCGACTGCCGATATTGAATCAAAGAATTTACGTTTAATCGATTTGGAATTAGCAGACAACTATTTCAGTTTCACTGTACAAGAAGATGTAGGAAAATTCCGAATTAAGTACTCTTTCTTAAAAGTTGCGGGTCGTAAACCGTACGCTAAGAAGTTACATCTTGAAAAAGACTTCGACAAATTCGGATTTTTCACGACCCGCGGCTTTGGCGGTTCAATTTTCGAAAGATACAAAAAAGAAGATTTAGAGAAGAACACTTTTATTAATCGCTTTAACGTTGCCAACGGAGAGGTCGTATTTTACTTCGCCGAAGGTTCTGATGAAGCGCTAGTACCAGCCGCGGCGAAAGCCGTTGAAGAGTGGGATAAAGCGTTCGCTAAAGCCGGAGTTCAACTGCATGTACGAGCTGACGTTTCAAAAAGAGTGGGCCTGGGCGATTTACGTTATAATGCCATTAACTTAATTAGATCCGTTAGCGAAACTGATTTATTTGGATTCGGCCCGTCATTGACAGACCCGGATACAGGCGAAATTATTAATGCTACTACCAATATGCATATTACGACAATTCAAAGTGCTTTGGTGTCTCATATTCGTAATTACATTCTATATAAATCAGGTCGTACCAAGCAGGCTACTTTATTTATCGAACCACCAGAGTATATGCCGGCTACGGCAATAGTTAAAACTGGCCAATCAGAAAAAATCACGCAAGAAGATATCTATGGAAAAGTAATTACTAAATTTGTGGAGACCGAAAAGTTTGTCACACCATCGTTGCAGAAAGGCCAGTTTTTAATTAAGAAACTGCCCGTACTTGATGCTGGTAACCAGCTTAAATTCTTAAACATTGAAGCTAAAAAACCAGAGGCAAAAAGACTTTTAAGAACAGCAAAAAACTGGGGTCGCGAATTCGATCTAGGCGTTTCTGGAAAGCACCTCAATGAAGAAATCGATAAGATGTGTCCGGAAGTTCTTCAATTAGCCCTAGCTGGTGGCAATGCTAAGAATGAAAATGAAATTGTTGTGGACTGTTCGTTAAAATTATTACCACAAAAAATGATTGGTACTTTATTACACGAATTGGGGCATAACTTTGGCCTACGACACAATTTCTACGCGTCTACTGATTACAAAAACTTTCTATCGAAAGAAGAGTCAAATAGCGCAGAACAAGTTCGCTCTTCATCGGTAATGGAATATCCAAGCTTCAGTGAAGACCGCCTTACGGCCATCGGAAAATATGATATCGCGGCAATTCGGTACGGATACGGCGATGCAATCGAAACAGAAGGTGGCAAAATACTGCCCTTAAAAATTGATGCTACGATTGAGGACAACATTAAAACGGCAAATGTAAAAGCCAAAGCTTTCAAATTCTGTACGGATGAAGATGTTGAATTAAACGAAGATCCAATGTGTGCTCGTCACGACTCGGGCACTAACCCGCATGAAATCGTCAAAGCCTTGATACAAGAATACAACGCATCGATTGCGACTTACAATTATCGTTTCGACCGCGCCCGTGGTATTGATCCAGATCGTTTAACGAACTATCGTGTTGAAAGATATTGGGTTGGTCTAAAGCGATACTATGATGAGTGGAGATTTAAATTAGCAGATTATCTTGGGCAAGGTAGCGAGTACTTAGATAATTATGATGCGAAATCGTACGCGAAAAAATTAGAAGAGATGAAGAATGATCCAAAATTTGCGGCGGTGTATGCTGATTATAAACCAGCGGCCGACGAAATCTTTAAATTTGCAATGCATATTGCTACGTTACCATCAAGATATTGTATTGGACAACGAAATGGAACTTTAGCTTCAACGGAGTTTAGTGAAGTCAGAAAAGCAGTGTACAACTCAACAAAATCAACCGACCCAAAAATCGTAAAAAATTGCAAAGACCCCGAAGCAATTAAATACATTCAAGAAAAATTAGGCTTCACTCCGGCAGCCGAAAGTGGCTACGAGCTTGAAAATGTTCGCTATAACATGGATGCGAAAGCAGCTAAAGAACCTTACGACATCATTGGTCTAATGCCAGAAAAAAACATTGCCGTAATGGTTCTTAATATCCGTGCAGCACTTTCAAAAAAATATGAAGAAAATGCATTTACGCCTAACTTTATGGATGAGCCAGATAACCGCGATAAAATGTTAACTTACTTAGCTGATCGATTAAGTAAAGGAGTTGATTCGACTAGACTGTTAAAGACTCAAACTAAATCATTCTTAGAAAAGTATAAGAGCGATAGAAAATACATTGAGAATCTAGTTTCGTCTGTTTTCAATGATGGCCTAGTCGTGCCCGATAAAGGCAACGCCACTCGTGCGCGTAAAGCTAAATTTGCGATGAAATTTGGCGACAAAAAAGAAACGTTAGAGAAGGCGATCAAAAAAGTTTTATCTCCAGATGGAACCAATAGTTATGTTGTTATCGAACCAGACGCAACGGAAGCTATTAAACTTTTAGAAAAATTAGAAACGCTGCCTAAGAGAATCGCCGCGGCCGTACCGGTCACTGATGAAACTTTTAAGGGTCTGATGGAGTTAGCAAAATCAGAATTAGGAGCTAAAGAAGGTCAAAAATTAGATCCGGCTAAGTTTGCTTCATTTATGCATTTAGTTTTTGATGATCAATTTAGTCCTAGTTCAGGTGGAAAGAACTATACGCGTCCGAAAGATCAGAAAGAGAATGATAAAAATCGAGTTCATTGGAAGCAATTGTTGAAGTTGGAATCAGCCTTAATAGGAGAAAAATTGGCTGACTCGTTTGATCCAGATAAAACTGGTGGGGAAACTCCGCAATGGGCACTCTGGTATCCTACCGTCGGACAATTAGTTTTAGATAAAATTTATTTGCAGAATAAAGATTATAATTTAACGCTTTCTTCTTTAGAGAAACGCATTAATGAATATGTAGCGTTAAATAAAGCTAAGCCAGGCGATGTTGTTTCAAACGATATATATGAGTATGACGAACTGCAAACTCAATACGAATTAATATTAAGTTTATTAAGAAGAATTTCTGAGTACTAAATAAAGGGCGTATTTTGAAAAACCTAAGTTGCTCTTTTATTTTAAGTTTAGTTTTTTTGACTGGAACAGTCTGCGTGGCGCAAATCACCAAGCAGACTGCATCTCAAAGTTCAAAAACTAAAAGCACGTCGACTTCACAGAGTACATCGAAAAATAAATTACCACCGGCGCCTTCGACTGTTAAGGGGGCGGCGCCACATATTAATCTGACCCAACCACAAGCAGTGAAAAGTCTAAGTCCACACCGAGTAGCGACGAAGAAAATCAGTAAGGAAGAGGAGAAACCAACCACCGGTTTTGGCGGACAAGCGCGACTATTAAAAAATAATAGTTTGATCAATCATCAAGATTCAACTTATGCCGATGGTATGGGTTATGCGGTAGATCTGACTTACCGTTTTAACTCAAGCAGCGTTACCGGAAAATTATCTTACGATCAAAATTTACGAAGCAATTACGAGGGCGATTCTGATTTTAATGATCTTTCACTGACATATGCGTTAAGTCCTAAGACGCTTACTGAATTGGCGGAGAATAAATTAAGTTTTGTTCCTAGCGTTACGATGTTAGTTCCCCTATCAAGAAAATCAACTAAATATGATCAACTACAAACCGCAATCATCTTAGGTGCTGGCCTAGGCTTAGCGCCAAAAAAGCCGTCATTGAATGGTGATTTTAGCTATTCTTTAGGTGTAACTCTTGGAAGAAATATTCATCGCTATCAAGAAGACGCTAACGGTAAGGTGCTAGGTCAGTATTCTTCAAGTCAAAGCTTAGGAATTGCATATGCATTAAAAGGTTTTTCATTATCACTTTCATTTGCTAATAAAATCCGGTGGAGTTACGCCAATAAAACAAGCCAAGCCTTCGAATTAACTGAAGAACTAGGTTACAATTTTAACAAAACTTTTTCAGTCGCTCTAGGTCACACGAATTCTGGCGCGGCCCTGAAAGCGAATGGTCAAGATTCAAATATTGCGCTAACAAATGAAGAAGACTCCGTGATTTACATCTACGGCGCCGTGAATTTCTAAAAAAAAAGGCTTCATCTTTCGATGAAACCTTTCATTACAAGCATATCCGAATAAAAACTTAATAACGATAGTGCTCCGGCTTAAACGGACCATCAGCATCCATGTGCAGATACTTCGCTTGCTTACTAGAAAGCTTAGTTAAGTTAACTCCCAATTGACCTAAGTGAAGCGCTGCCACTTTTTCGTCTAAGTGCTTCGGTAACCGGTAAATAGCTACTTGCGCGTACTTATCACGGTTTAAGAATAGTTCCATCTGGGCTAAAACTTGGTTTGTGAACGAGTTACTCATTACAAACGAAGGGTGACCGGTCGCACAACCTAAATTCACTAAACGGCCTTTGGCTAAAACTACGATTTCATTTCCGTTTTTCAGCGTGTGCACATCAACTTGAGGTTTTACTTCGCGAATTTTAGAATTTTTATTTAACCAGGCCATGTCGATTTCGATATCGAAGTGACCGATGTTGCATACGATCGCGTTGTCTTTCATTTTCAAGAAATGTTTTTCGGTGATGATGTCGCAGCAACCGGTTGCGGTTACAAAGATATCTGCCATCGGAGCCGCTTCTTCCATCGTTACAACTTGAAAGCCTTCCATCGCCGCTTGCAGGGCGCAGATTGGATCGACTTCCGTTACTAAGACGCGGGCGCCTAAACCTTTTACCGAATGCGCTGAACCTTTACCGACATCGCCGTAACCAGCGACGACAACGATTTTACCCGCCATCATTACGTCAGTGGCACGCTTGATACCGTCTGCCAAAGATTCGCGGCAGCCATACAAATTATCAAATTTAGATTTGGTTACTGAATCATTTACGTTGATTGATGGTACTTTTAACTTTTTGGCTTTTAACATCACTTCTAAATTATGAACGCCCGTCGTGGTTTCTTCAGAAAGGCCAATGATTTTTTTAAGTTCTTTCGCAAAACGGGGCTCGTGCATCATGTTGGTTAAGTCGCCGCCGTCATCTAAAATTAAATTATAACCTGCTGATCCCCAACCCGAGATGGTTTGTTCGATACACCAGTTAAAATCTTCTTCGTTTAAACCCTTCCAAGCAAATACCGGAACGCCCGCCGCGGCCATCGCCACCGCCGCGTGGTCTTGGGTCGAAAAAATATTGCATGATGACCAACGCACTTCAGCGCCTAGGTAAATTAAGGTTTCAATTAAGACGGCGGTTTGAATGGTCATGTGCAGACAACCCGCAATGCGCGCACCTTTTAGCGGTTGTTGCTTACCAAATTCTTTTCGCAAAGCCATTAAGCCCGGCATTTCTTTTTCGGCGATCTTAATTTCTTCGCGACCCCAACGAGCTAATTCGGCAAATACTTTTGGATTCTGCATCGCTTCTTTAACAACCGCATAGTCAGATTTATCTGCTTTCGCAGCATCACGCTTTTCAGCTTTGGTTACAACCTTGGGCGGATTTTTACTTTTTACGATTGGAGCCATTTTGCTTTTACCATTTTTTGCCATTTTTTCTGTTCCTTGAGCTGAGTTTCTCATTTGTTCATCTACTTTCGTTAAGTTTTTTCTAAAGTTATTCTAAAGTTAAAATTTCATAGCCCGTGTCAGTTAATAAAATTGTGTGCTCAAACTGCGCCGATAATTTTCCGTCGGCCGTTTCGTAATATTTAATGGAAGAGCCGTGAATTGATTTTTCAATGAAATCTTCGGTGCCCTCATTGATCATCGGTTCAACCGTAAAACAGGTAAAGGGGCGAAGTTTTTCGCCTTTTCCTTTTTTACCAAATGCTGGCACGAAAGGCTCGCTGTGAAAAACACGCCCGATGCCGTGGCCGCCAATTTCTTTAATTGTCGTGTAACCCTTACGAGTTACAAATTTGTTGGTCTCGAATCCGATGTCGCCCGTCCACCCTTTTGGGGTAATCGATTCAATGCCGATCATCATCGCTTCATAGGCGGTTTTGACGACATCTTTTGCTTGATCGCTTACTTCACCAATCATAATTGTTTTTGAATTGTCGCCAAAGAATCCGTCTTTTTTTACAGTGACGTCTAAGTTTAATATATCGCCGTCCTTGATCACATACGACCCCGGTAGGCCGTGGCATACCACTTGGTTTACCGATATGCAGGTTGCAAATGGGTAGCCATGGTACCCGATACAGGCTGATATGCCGCCAATTGTTTTAGTGTAGTCATCGGCAATCTGATCGACTTCGAGAGTTGTCATGCCGGGCTTGATGAGATCACTGGTGTATCGTAAAACCTGCGCGGCCATCTTACAGGCTACACGCATTTTTTTTATTTCATCTTTATCAAGGGCCTTTTGCATCTATTTTCCTGCGAGCGTAGCTCGACACTAGCATAAACGAAAAAACCCCTGAAGGCTATTAGCTTTCAGGGGTTTTATGACTCTATAGTTAGGGTCTATCGGTCTAACGCCGGGGCGCTAGAAATAGAACTAGCCTTTTAAGTGCTTAGAAACAAGTTTTGTCATTTCGAACATAGAAACCTGTTTTTTTCCAAAGATCGGCATTAATTTGTCATCAGCGTTGATGTTACGACGATTTTTAGAATCTTGAAGATTGTTCTTCTTGATGTAAGCCCATAATTTTTTAACAACTTCAGTGCGCGCTAAAGGTGCGGCGCCAACAACTGCAGCTAAATTAGTAGATGGAGTTAATGGCTTCATGAAAGCCATGTTTGGTTTTCTTTTTGTAGCAGCTTTTTTAGGAGCAGCGGTTTTTTTTGCTGCAACAGCTTTTTTAGGAGCAGCAGTTTTTTTCGCAGCGGCTTTTTTAGGAGCAGCTTTCTTTGCAGTTTTTTTTGCTTTTGCCATGGTATATCCTCCGATAGGGTTGGCTTTGTTTTAATTCTTTAGTCTCAAGACTAAAATCCAATGAACACAGTCTAAGGCCAAGTTTTTCGGTTTGTCCAATAGAAAAATACAAAATATTTCATAATTTTCGAATAAATCACAAAAATAAATACAATTTCCCCTCGAGAAAGTAGGTTTTCAACATCATTTCCCCTCGAGAAATGACATTTTTAGCTCATACGCTGACTTCATTTCGGGCGTTTCCCCTCTAGAAAACCCTGGTTTTACTTAAAGCAAAGGTCATATCCAGTCGAGTTCTACCTATCTGGCCTTATGATTTCAGAGGAGAAACCGAAGAGTAACCATGCTTAATCCAAGATCATTTTCAGAAATATTTAATGAAATTCACTCTGAAGAATCAATGACTTCAACCATTTCCGACTCGGCCAAAAGTTTTACAGCGGGTTGGGAAACGTTGCTTGAACCATCGAACTTGGCTTTCTTAATGGGTCAAGTTCAAGTGTTAACTCCGAATTTGCCGAGAACTTCGAAGGCCTACCCCCCTCGCCCCCGCCCGGCTCACGTCTTTACGCCCGAGCAATCCGGCGCTTTAGATACCCTAGCTAGCTTCGCGCCGAATTTACAAAATAATTTCAATTTACGAGATTTACGCACGGCCTACCGTGCGGCCGTGCTTAAAACGCATCCTGACCAGGGTGGCACCGCTGAAAGTTTTCAGTCGGTTAAAAAAAGCTATCATATCTTATGGGCGTTCGTTAATACAGAGGCATGAGCCCGACCCCGATCTTGTTATGCACCCTCAATTCAACTTTCCAGCATTCGGCCTTTGGGCTGCGGTACTTATTAGCTAATCTAGGGCCCTTGCAGTCGCAGGCCAAGCTCTTGGAGTGGACGATTAAAGAAAACCCCCGCACAATTGTGGAAAAGATCCTGCAGCTGAATCCGCGCATCGTGGGATTCTCTATATATATATGGAATACCGATGAAACCTTAGAAGTCTTGATGATTCTGAAAAAGGTGGCTCCGCAAATAGTGGTTGTACTTGGCGGTCCCGAAATTTCATACGAAACCGAGACTCAAGCTCATTTAAAATGGTGCGACTACGTTATTAAAGGCGAAGCTGATTTTTCATTCAGACAGTTTTGTGAAAAGCTGCTTCTAGAAGATGAACGCCCACCCGGGCAGATCATTGCCGCCGAGTTACCGGAAATAAAGAAAATTGCATTGCCTTACGATCTATACTCAGATGAAGACATAAAAAATCGAGTTATCTACGTCGAGGCATCACGGGGCTGCCCGTATAAATGTGAATACTGTCTGTCGTCGTTAGACAAATCAGTTCGTAATTTTGACATTGATCATTTTTTATTGGCCATGAAAAAACTGATGGATCGTGGGGCCCGTACTTTTAAATTTGTTGATCGCACGTTTAATTTATCTCCGACAACGTCGACGCGCATCTTAAAATTTTTTTTAGAGCATCTAGAATTAGGGCTTTTCTTGCACTTTGAACTAGTGCCCGATCGCTTGCCGTTAGAGATCCGCGACCTGATAAAACAATTTCCGGCTGGAAGTCTACAATTTGAGGTGGGCATTCAAACGTTGAATCCGCAAGTAGCCCAAAATGTATCTCGAAAAAATGATCTGGCTAAAGTGGCCGAGAACTTTACCTACCTTCGCGAACATACGCACGTACACACGCACGCCGATTTGATCGTGGGGCTACCGGGCGAGTCTCTTGAAAGCTTTGCGATGGGTTTTGATCAATTAGCCGCCATGGGGCCCGACGAGATTCAGGTTGGCATTCTGAAGCGCCTGAAGGGCACCCCGATCGCTCGCCATGAAAAAACTTACGCGCTGGTTTATTCAGACGTGACTCCTTACCAAATTCTAACAACTTCAACGATGGATTACCTTACTTTGCAAAAAATGAATCGCTTTGCAAAATTTTGGGATCTTTATGCTAACAGCGGTGAATTTAAAAATTTAATGACTTGGTTTAAGGCTTCTTTGTCCGTCGGCGATTCTTATTTCTGGAAATTTTTTAGCTTCTCTGAATTCTTATCTTTGCGCTTCAGCGAAATTCACAGTATTTCGCTAATGAACTTAGCCGAAAAAGCTTGGCTTTATTTGCAAGAACAAGGCGTTTCGCAATTAGAAGCTTCAGAAATTATTGAAAAAGATTTTTGTTACGGCACTAAGCGCCGCGATAAGCCTAACTTTATGAAATCTGCCTTGCAAGCGTCGATTCCATTACATGATTTAACTCGTAAAAATTCATTAACCGCCCGTCAACAAAAGCATCTTAATTAGGAGAAGACTTATGTTACGTTTACTTTTAGGCTTCATATTACTTGCTTCCTGGTTTTTTGGTGCCTTGGCGTTTGCGCAAATCATTTCGCCTTCCGCCGAAGAAGTTAACTTTACTTATTTTGCGCGCTTTCGCGTTCCGCTTGATGCCGTAGAAGACAATGATATTGCTAGAGCCGAAATGCACGCCTCGCATATGTTTGGTTTATTTCACAGCCCACATTATATTAAAATGTTTGGCATTCCGGGTAAAGACGTAGGCGGCATCGGCGCGCCGCGAGCGCAAATGCAAATATCCATTATTTCTTCAATCGTTCAAGGTCATGAAATTTTAATTTCTTATAAAAATACGGGTAAGTTGCTGTTACATAATTTGGCGGCGCAAGCGCTGATTAAGGCAAAAACTTTTGACATTCCCCTACCGGTTAATCCCTACGATATTTACGCGGCCGAATGCACCGACAAAGATTATCCGGGATTTGGTGATTATTGGTATTTCTATGATCCGTTTAAGTATCGTTGCCAAGCCTTGAGTAGTTGGCCACTTGCCGAAAATGTACGGTTGACAATAACCCCGACCGAGACTCAAAAATTAGACGTAACCCCACGATTACCCGTTCTACGCGGTGACAATAAAAACGGTTCGCTTTTTTTAATCTTTGCCATTCACGGCTACGAATCATCGCGGTCACGTGAAGATGAAGGTCGCATTGGGTTTGAGCAATTTAATGAATACCTCATTCGCGAAGGCTTTTCTGAAATCAGAAAAAATTCGCAATCACGTAATATGGTCTATATATATCGAAAAGATATTAAACTTGATAACGGACAACTGATGCAGGTCGAAATTCACCATATGCTGGCCACGACCGACATGGAGTCAAGCTCGACCGCGTTCGCCGAATTTTTTAAAAGCGGCGTCGAGAATGCCGACGTTATTCTTTACGGCGGCCATTCGGGTTTGGGTAGCAACTTAGATATTGAAAGTTTAGAATACAAAGCGGGAAAGTATCATTTTAATAAAGATAAAAAACAAATTTTCTTTTTTGATTCGTGCTCAAGCTATTCTTATTATTTAAAAACTTTTGCGGCTGAAAAAACGAAAGCTAAGATTGACGTTATTACTTACGGCCTTTCAAGTTATTTCTTTTCTTCGAACGACGTATGGATTGAGCTGATGAAGCATTTACTATCACCCCAATCGCGCGACGTTCTTTGGAAAGATATTTTATTTGATATGGAGAAAGTTCTAAAAGGCGACACTTATTTAATTAGTGTCGGCGGAATCTAGGGCTTCGCCGGCTTTCCATCGTTAGGCTTCAATCATTTTAAAGCGCATGCGTTTGGGCTCTGCGCCTTCACCCAAGCGCTTTTTGCGATCTTCTTCGTATTCAGTGAAACTTCCCGGGTAAAAGAAAACTTTTGAATCACCTTCAAACGCCAAAGTATGCGTGCAAACGCGATCTAAAAACCAACGATCATGCGAAATCACGATGGCACTGCCACCGAATTCATTTAAGGCTTCTTCAAGCGCTCGCATCGTGTTGACGTCTAGATCATTTGTTGGCTCATCAAGTAGCAATAGATTCGCGCCTTCTTTTAAAATTTTAGCTAAGTTCACGCGGTTACGTTCTCCGCCTGAAAGGGTTCCCACTTTTTTCGACTGATCACTGCCTGAAAAATTGAACCAGCTAACATATTGGCGCGCATTGATTTCGCGCCCACCCAATTGAATGACGTCGCTGTTACCCGATAGCTCTTCATAAATTGTTTTATTTGAATCTAACGTCTCGCGTGATTGGTCGACGTAGGCAATTTTCACCGTCTCGCCCACTTTGAAAATTCCGTTGTCGGGTTTGTCTTTACCCGTGATCATTTTAAATAATGTTGTTTTACCAACCCCATTCGGGCCAATCACGCCGACGATGGCGCCGCGTGGAATTGTGAAATCAACGTTATCTAGTAACATTTTTTTACCGAAACTTTTCGAAACACCTTTGGCTTCAACGACGATTTCGCCTAGGCGAGGTCCCGGCGGAATGTAGATACTCATCTCTTGTAATTTTTCGGCCGTAGGCTCTTTTAACATATTTTCGTAAGCGGCAATCCGCGCTTTACCTTTTGATTGACGAGCCTTCGCGCCTTGTCGGATCCAGTCTAATTCACGCTGCAAAGTATTCAGACGTTTATTTTGCGAACTGGTTTCTTGCTTTTGGCGTTTATCTTTTTGCTCTAACCAAGACGTGTAATTTCCTTTCCAAGGAATTCCTTCACCACGATCTAATTCTAAAATCCAACCCGCGACATTATCTAAGAAGTAACGATCATGCGTGACCGCAATGACGGTACCCGGAAATTTTGATAAGTACTGTTCTAGCCATGCGACAGATTCAGCGTCCAAGTGATTCGTCGGCTCATCGAGAAGTAAAATATCGGGATCGCTCATGATCAACCGAGTTAAAGCCACGCGACGCTTTTCTCCGCCCGATAAATTTTTAACGATCAAATCGCCGTCTGGTACTTGCAAGGCAATCATTGCTTTTTCGATTTTTTGATCAACTTCCCAACCGCCCAGCGCTTCGATTTTTTCTTGCAGCTCTCCTTGCTTATCGATCATCTTAGTCATTTCATCAGGGTCTAGATCAGGGTCAGAGAATTTATCATTCAGGGCATTATACTCTTTCATTAATTTTGGTAGTTCGCCCATGCCCGAGAAAATATTTTCTTTCACCGTCGCTTCTTCATCAAGATGCGGTTCTTGTTCTAGATATCCGACCTTCATTTTTTTAGCTGGAAACGCTTCGCCAATAAATTCATTGTCAACGCCGGCCATAATTCTAAGCAATGAAGATTTTCCGGAGCCATTCAGACCAAGCACGCCAATTTTGGCACCGTAGAAATAAGATAAGTAGATATCTTTTAAAACAAAACGATTTGGTGGGTAAACTTTAGAAACACCCTTCATGGTGTAGATAATATCTTGAGACATTTGAACCTCGTCTTTTTTAGTTTCTCACTTAAATTTAGCTTCTCACTTGAATTTTAACTTGTCACTCGGACGTGAGGACACTAGCATGGTGAGTATTAATGAGCAACTCGTCCGGCAGCAATAAGAATCTAAAAAAACCCAAGCGGGCACCGAAGGGCACAAGTGCGGCCGCGGGCGCTTCGTCTAAAGACGGTGCAATTGATCCAGCTAATAAGTCAAAACGCTGGACTTTTATTCAAAATGATCTTGAAAGTGCCCTAGAGGCCTGGGATGAACTTGAAAAATCACAAACCGTCCTAAGCCCAGAAGAAGAACAATTCGAAAAAATAAAAACCATCATCGGCCAATTAAAAGACAAGCTGAGCCAGTTTTAAGCTTTGTTAGGAGCCATGCCGTCGCCAGGGGGTATCGGTCACGCGAACTTACCGTGATTCATTTTACCAATTAACTCGGCCGTGACCGATACCCCTATACGATCGAGGGGAAAAGCTTAAGGAAAGCCAATTGGTTTAGAATAAGATTTTAGAGCTTGTCTGGTTCGAAAATCGAACTAAAGGTGCCTACTTTTTTGACGAGACTGTAAAAATGTTTTTGAATTTTGAAATAAAATAGAATTGTTGTTTTTTGTGGTAGGTTCCAATCGGATTCAGATCTGATGTTTTATTGCGTGGATCT